>JAAXXA010000661.1 GCA_013334735.1 Bacteroidota bacterium | reverse complement strand
TACCAACTTTATTTACCAGATAAAAAAATATTACAAAAACAATTAAAAGCAATAATGGAAAGTGAATAAGTAAACACGTTATGAAGGCACTTAAAGTGAATAAAAAATTCGTCGGCATAAAACCACAAATAACTTATTAGTTAAGAGCAAGTGACAGCAAGTCTTTTGAGCATCAATTGGTTTTACTAAAAAAATTTGTTAAAAAAACCTATAATTTTTATTAATCATTCACGTTATTATTCGAACTTATTTTAACAAAAAATAAAGCCATGAAAAAAAATGATCTGATCTTAATTATTACTGTAGCAGCTTACAGCATACTTTTTTACGAGCAAATTGCCGGAATAAATTTTCTTCTGTTTAACATACTTTTATTAGGAATGTTGTTGTGGAAAAATAAAGCGCATTTATTTTCAGTAAGCTGGATAAGTATTGCCGCTTGTACATTACTAACATCTGTTTCGGTATTTATTTATGGTAACAATTTATCTGTAATAGCAAATATTATTTCGCTCATGCTTCTTTCTGCATTGAGCTTCAACAAAAAAAACTCGGTAATTGCAGGATTTTTATATGCCATATATTCCGAATTTTCGTCCATCGTTTTTATAATTATGGATCTCATAGAAAGAATGCAAAACAGAACATCATCTAAATCTAAAAATTATTTACAACGTATATTGCTTATTACAGGTGGTTTTACAATTGTCCTGATATTATTTCTGCTGTATAGGGAATCGAATGTTTTGTTTAAAGATTTTACAAAAGACATTAATTTCGATTTTATTAGTTTCAGTTGGATATTTTTCACAGTTTTTGGTTTTATTTTATTGTATGGTTTTTTCTATCATAACACAATAGAGCCTTTTGAAGATCTTGAAAATTCTATAAACAACAAACTTTCACTAGAGAAATATGTTAATACAGAAGTAAAAGGTATCAGGAAACATCTTAAAATTGAAATTGAATTGTTAGCAGGTATAATATTACTTGTTGTTCTGAATTTATTAATACTGAATGTAAACATACTCGACATTGTATATTTATGGGCAGGGAAAGGACTTCCAAAAGGGATTACTTTTTCCGACACGGTGCATCAAAGCGTAGGAACTTTAATTTTTTCAATCATTATAGCTATAAGTATCATATTATTTCTTTTCAGAGGAGATATGAATTTTTATAAAAAAAATAAAGCCTTAAAATGGCTGGCAATGATTTGGGTTTTACAAAATATTATTATTACAATATCTACTATTTATCGCAATCAACAGTATATAGCAGAATACAGTCTGACATATAAAAGAATAGGAGTATATATTTTTCTTTTACTAGCAATATTGGGATTGCTTTCTACTTGTATAAAAATAATCACTTCACGCAGCAATTGGTATCTTTTTCGTTTTAACGGGTGGAGTTTCATTATTGTATTATCGTTAATGACGCCTATAAACTGGGATAGAATTATTACAAATTACAATATAAAAAATTCTAAAGAAATAGATATTGATTATCTTTTAAAATTGTCTTACGAAAATATACCCGACCTTATTCAATTGAATTCAGTAAAACCGGAATTATTTTCAGCGCCATGTTATCAAAACACATGGGATAAAGATTTTTCAACAACTTCGGCAGATTATAAAACATTTTTGAATCAACTTCATTTCAAAATATATACTTTTTTAGAAGTTAAAAATAGCTATGGATGGCGGTCATATTGCATAAACCGGAATAAAATTTATAATGAGATATATAATCTTCAAAAAAACCAAAAATTAAATTCAATAGATCTATCACATAATCATCTTACAACATTAGCTCCTATTTCATCTCTTAATAATTTAAAAACATTAATTTTTACAAATAACAATTTGAAAGATATATCAGAATTATCTTTATTTCGGGAGCTGGAAAAAGTTAATATTTCATCCAATAATAGGAGGAACATAGATAGTTTTCCCGAAATGAAAAAATTAAAAGAACTGAATCTGAGTAAAAACATGATTGCAGATTTCAAAGTATTGGAAAAACTAAAAAATCTTGAAACTTTGAATATATCAAATAATGGGGATATTGGGATAAAATATATTCCTGCTTTGTACAATCTCAAAAGCCTTGATATTTCTGGAAATTTCATAACCAATTACACTACCTTAAATAAATTAAAATCGTTAAAAACACTATTTATTCAAAACGCTAAAAACAAACAAATCAGCAATATGTCGGCTCTTGAAAACTTGGAAGAACTACATGCAGGGCAAAATGAACTTAGCATTTTGGATTATTTATTTTTTCAAAAAATATGT
>JAAXXA010000117.1 GCA_013334735.1 Bacteroidota bacterium | reverse complement strand
GTCGATTACGATTATGCAACAAGCTGGTCATTCTCACCTGCAGAGGTAATGACTTTTTTTGTTCCATACTGGGTAGGGTTCGGAGATGTGGAATACAAAGGACAAAAAACAAATACATACTGGGGACAGATGCCATTTACAACTTCACCAATGTATTTCGGTATTCTAACAATTCTGTTAGCTATTATAGGAATTATTTACAATTTCAAAAAAAATATTCTTGTCCAGTCATTAACAATAATTTCATTTTTAGCTTTGATACTTTCATTCGGGAGAACATTCCCGATACTTTTTGATTTGATGTTTTATAATTTTCCATATTTTTCGAGCTTCAGAGCACCGGTTATGATACATATAATGATTAACGTATCATTTGTAATACTTGCAGGATTCGGGATTAAATCAGTTCTGGATTTAATAAAAGATAATAAAATAGGGCTTTAGCCAAAAACAAAATCAATTATTAACAAAATCTATTTTTATACTGTCCTAAAATGAGGAACTGACAGTTCCGACATTCGATGTTTAGCTTCTTTTGGTTACATTTTTCTTTTCAATGATATTCTGATGATTTTTTTAGAAAATTTTAATATTTTTTTTATTTTTTGATACATTCTTTTCTTTAATTTTGTATTGTTAAACACCTGATTCTTAAAAAAAATAAAATTATGGGATTATTAGATAAAATAAAAGGCGAATTTATTGATATTATTGAATGGTTAGATTCCTCAAATGATACGATAATTCATCGTTTCGAACGATATAACAACGAAATTAAATATGGGGCGAAACTCGTTGTAAGAGAATCGCAGGTAGCCGTTTTTATTAACGAAGGTCAGCTTGCCGACGTATTTCAACCCGGAACGTATTCTTTGGAAACTGCAAATATACCTATCATGGCTACTCTTAAAGGTTGGAAATACGGTTTTCACAGCCCTTTTAAAGCGGAAGTTTACTTTTGTAATACTAAAAATTTTACGGATTTGAAATGGGGCACCAAAAATCCTATTATGATGCGCGATGCAGAATTTGGTGTTGTGCGTATCAGAGCTTTTGGAAATTTTGCCATGAAAATAAAAGATGCCGTTAAGTTTATTAAAGAAGTTGCCGGCACAGATGGCTCTTTTACTACCGAAAAAATTACAGAACAACTTAAAACCATTACCATTTCTCGCTTTACTGATACTGTTGCTGAAAGCAAAATCCCTGTTTTAGACCTTGCTTCAAACTACGATGAACTCTCCAAATTTGTTTTTACCAAGATTGGACCTGAGTTCATGGAGTATGGTATTGAATTAACTAAATTTTTAGTTGAAAATATTTCTTTACCGCCTGCTGTTGAAGAAGCAATGGATAAAAGAACAAGCATGGGTGTGGTTGGTAATTTGAACACTTTTACTCAATATCAAACTGCTATGGGTATTGAAGAAGCTGCTAAAAATCCCGGAGGAGTTGCCGGCGCCGGAGTTGGTATGGGTATGGGGTTTGCAATGGCAAACCAGATGGGGCAGAATATGCAAAATCAACAATCAACGCCACCTCCGTTATCACAATTTTTTGTTGCTGTTAATGGGCAGCAAACAGGACCTTTTTCTGAACAAACTCTTGCGCAAATGGTACAAAGTGGACAAATTACAAAGGATACATTATTGTGGAAGCAAGGTATGGCTGCATGGTCTTCTGCAAGCCAGATACCTGAAGTTGCAAAGCTTTTTGGACAAGCTCCTCCGCCTTTGCCACCTCAGATTCCACAAAAATAGGTAGGTAATTTATATAATGTAGATATTTTGAATTAATTACGAATGTTCAATTACGATTCTCGTAATTCGTAATTGTTTTGCGAGTAACTTAAATTTAACATAACACAATATTTAATTTTATTTTAAAAGGAGGTATTATGAAAAAAATCAGCTTATTTTTAATATCAGTTTTTTTTACTTTCGTTTGCTTCAGTCAAACAAATGCAGTTGTCAATTCTGACTCAATAAATAAAACAGATTCTAAGAACATGAAACAGGGTTATTGGGAAGATGCAATTGGACAATATATAACCAAAGGAAAATACATCGATAGTAAAAAAGATGGTACATGGGTTACTTATAATCAAAAGGACGTTATCACTAAAATTGAGTCTTTTAATAATGGAGTTCAGGATGGCATTTCAATAATTATTGATGATAATGGATATTTGAAAGGAGAAGAAAACTATAAAAATGGAAATAAAAATGGCTTTTTTCGTACATATTTTTCAGGTGGAAGGTTGAAAAACGAAATTTTTTATCAAAATGGAATCATAAACGGTACTAAGAAATCTTTTTACGAAAGTAATTTCAATCTTCAGGAAGAAGCTTTATACCTGAACGGACAACGTAACGGAATAACAAAATGGTATAATTCATCCAATATTATTATAGCTGAATATTTGTATAAAAATGGCAATTTTGATGGTGTTAATAAATCTTATTTTGAAAGTGGCAATCTGATGACAGAAGAAACTTATATCAATGGTATTCAAACAGGTGAGTATAAAGAATACTTTGATGATAAAACCCCAAAAGTAAAAATATCAGGTACCTACAAAAATGGTAATAAAACCGGAAATTGGTTAGAGTATGATGATACCGGAAAAATTATTAAAACTACTCCCTATAAATAAAATTTTGCAACTTGTTTCTTGTAGCTTGTAGCTTGTGCTTAAGTCTGCATTCCTCCACAAACATTTATTACTTGTCCGTTTACATAACCGGATAGTTCGGATCCAAGGAAAATTGCAACATTTGCAACGTCATCAGTAGTTCCCACGCGTTTCATAGGAATATCCTGTATCCATTTATTTTTAACATCATCTGGAAGTTTTGATGTCATTTCAGTTTCAATAAAACCGGGAGCAATAGCATTGCATCTTATATTTCGTGAGCCAAGTTCCTGAGCTATGGATTTTGTAAAACCTATTATTCCTGCTTTTGAAGCTGAATAGTTTGATTGTCCTGGATTTCCTTCCACTCCAACAACAGAGCTCATATTTATTATACTTCCCGATTTTTGCTTGATCATAGTTCTCTGAACAGCTTTTGTGAGATTAAAAACCGATTTAAGATTAATCTTTATTACAAGATCCCAGTCCGATTCCGACATGCGGAGAAGTAAGTTATCTCTCGTGATTCCTGCATTATTAACTAAAATATCTATCGTACCGAAATCAGTAAGAACATTTGTAATTAATTTTTCGGAATCCGCAAACGAACTTGCATCAGAGGCATAAGCTTTAGCTTTTACTCCAAATGCAGTAAGCTCTTTTTCAAGAAAAGTTGCTCTTTCATCATAAAAAAGATCGGAAAAAGCAACATTTGCGCCTTCTTGAGCATATTTTAATGCGATAGTTCTTCCAATACCTCTGGAAGCTCCGGTTATCAATGCTGTTTTGCCTTCTAATAATTTCATGAGTTTTGATTTATATTGTTATTTTTAATACAAATTTAAGAATTATTTTATAATATCAAATTTACAACTTTTCCTTTTTCCCTTATTAGTTTTTCACTTTTCACTTTCCACTTTTCACTTTCCTTATGCCAACTGCCAACAGCCTTTCCCCCTATAACCATTTAACCAAATTAAAATCTTGCCTGTGAGGTAATAATTTATTTTTTGGATACATTCTGAATGCATAATCAAATACCCCTGATCTTGTAACAAAAATTTCTGTTTTAAATGTCGCGAAAGTTTTATCAGTATTAGTTATTTCCATGTCATATTTATAAGCAATGGTCGTAATTTTATCCATTTCTTTTTGACCAAATAAAACTTCAATTCCTACATATTCGGGAGAAAGCTCATTCAAATCAAGAGTTATTTCGGCAATAAATTTCTCACCTATTTTAAAAGGGCGTTTGCTGGAATCGGGCGCTATTATTGAAACTACTTCAATACTGTCCCATCCGCGTATCATTTTCTTTTTCCATGCGTTAATTTTCCTGACCATTTCAAAATCATTTTCCTTGATTTTTGCTGATCTTTCCGTAAGTTTAGAATAATATTGATTAACATAATCATCTATCATTCTTTTGTTTGTAAAGTCAGGAGCAATTTCGGCAATATTATTTTTTATATAAGAAATCCACTTCGAAGGTATGCCCTGCTTATCCCGTTTATAAAAAATTGGTATAATCTGGTCTTCAAGAATATCATAAATTGTTTCGGCATCAAGTTCATCCTGGAAAAGTGGATTTTCAAAAGTTATTTCCTCTTTAAGCGCCCACCCGGCTTTTTCAATATAACCTTCAGCCCACCAACCGTCAAGTACACTAAAATTAATAACTCCGTTCATTGCTGCTTTTTGCCCGCTGGTTCCCGATGCTTCTAATGGTCTTGTGGGTGTGTTAAGCCATATATCAACGCCTTGTACTAATTTTGAAGCTATTTCCATATCGTAGTTTTCCAGAAATGTGATTTTACCTATAAACTCTTTTTTTCTGGAAATTTCAAAAATCTCTTTAATCAGGTTCTGTCCAGCTTCATCTGCAGGGTGTGCTTTTCCTGCAAAAATGAATTGTACCGGCATTTGTGGGTTGTTTACTATACGAGCCAGTTTTTCGAGATTTTTAAAAAGAAGATCTGCTCGTTTGTACGTGGCAAAACGTCTTGCAAATCCTATTGTTAAAGCATTTTCGTTAAACGAATCGATTACTTCGATAATAGTTTTTGGATTTTCCTGTCGCTTTGTTAGGTTTTCCATCAACCTTGTTTTTAGAAAATCAATAAGCTCCTTCCTTTCAGTTTGCCTGATTTTCCATATCTTTTCATCAGTTACCGTAAATATTTTTTTCCAATATTCTTTATTTGAAATATCGTTTTCAAATCCTTCTCCAAAAGATTCCTGATAAAGCTTCTGCCATTTTTTTGAAGTCCATGTTGGATAATGAACTCCATTTGTTACATATCCTATATGTATTTCCTCGGGGAAAAATCCGCTCCATAAATAATTGAACATTTCACGGGAAACTCTTCCGTGAATTTTGCTCACTCCATTTACTTCTTGTGAAAGTTTTACAGCTAAAACGCTCATTGAAAACTTGTCGCTTATATTGTTTTCCCTTTCGCGTCCCAGATTCATAAAAGTTTCCCAACTAATATTTAATCGATCTGCATAATGTGGAATGTATGTCCTGAGTAAATCTTCACTAAAAGCATCATGTCCCGCCGGTACTGGCGTGTGAGTAGTAAATAATGTGGAGGCTCTTACAATTTCTAAAGCTTCATGGAAAGTGAAAAAATCTTCCTGAACAAATTTTCTCATCCTTTCTATGCCAATAAAAGCAGCATGCCCTTCATTACAATGATATATATCCGGTGTTAAACCTACTGCATCTAAAAGTCGAATCCCCCCAACACCAAGCAATAGCTCTTGTTTTAACCTGTTTTCCCAACTACCTCCGTAAAGTTGATGTGTTATATTCCTGTCTTCAGGAGTATTTTCTTCAATATCTGTGTCAAGTAAATACAAAGGAGTACGTCCTACATCTACTCTCCATACTTTTGCTAACAATGTACGTCCTGGTAATGCAAGTCTTATTTTTAACCAGTTGTTACCGTTTTCACTATTTTGCCCATCATCAATCCTAACGGGATTAAGAGGTAATAAAGAAAATTTTTGTGGAACATAGGCCTCAAGTTGTTCACCTGAAAGAGATAAATTTTGTGTGAAATATCCGTAACGATATAATAATCCAACTCCAACAATATTTGCATTAGAATCGCTGGCTTGCTTCAAATAATCTCCGGCAAGAATACCAAGCCCCCCTGAAAATATTTTTAAAGAATCATGCAATCCGAATTCCATACTGAAATAAGCAACTTGCTCTTTTGGCTTTTCGCTTGCTTCTTTCATATAAAGCTCGAATTTATTATAAACAAATGCGAGTTTATTTACGAAATCTTCGTTATTTTCAAGTTTTAATAATTGTTCATGCGAAAGCGCCTGAATTAAAGCAATGGGGTTGTGGTGAAATTTTTCCCATAATTCAGAATCAATCATCTCAAACAATTCCTGTGCTTCGTAATTCCATGTCCACCAAAGATTTTTTGTGAGAGTTACTAAATTCGATAAACTTTCAGGGTACTCCGAAACAAACAATACTTTTTTCCATACAGGTATATTTTGCTGAGGTGTTTTTAACACACTTACCTGTTCGGGAAGTTGCTTATTCTTATATAATTCTGATCTTTCTGCAACTTTATGAAGAGTTAAACTATATGCATTATAATAGTAAGAAATGAAATTTTTCCAGTTAACGGCTTTTGAAATTTCATAAGCCTTTTTTTCTGTCTTAAGTTTTCCTTCCGCGCTGCTATGACTAAATTTTAACAACTTTGCCGCAATATTTTCAACAACCTCAGAGTCATTGTCATCATTGCGTTCAATTACTGCAACACTTTCTTCGTCGGGATCACAATTTGTTTTAACCCATTTACCAAAGCCTGCAAGAGAAGTTGTGATTGTAGGTATATGAAATGCGAGGCTTTCCATAGGAGTATATCCCCATGGTTCGTAATATGAAGGAAATACGCTAACATCAAATCCTATCAAAGTATCATAATAGTGCAGATTGATGATTCCATCATGCCCATTCAAATATGATGGAACGAAAATAACTTTTACTTTATCATCTATTGAGTTTTTAAGCAAATTTTCTTTTATCCTTCGTATTGAAGGATCATTTTCCTCTTCATGAAGATAATGTGTAAGATATTCTCCTGATATTGGATTTCCGTAATCAGGCTTGCCTATTCTGTCAAAAATATCTTTTCTTCGACCGGCATGGTTACCTGGTACTAATATGAAAGCAAGTATATTTATATCAAGATTTTCTGTCCTGTTTAATTTCCCTAATGAATCAATAAACAAATCCATTCCTTTGTTCTTAAATTCATATCTTCCGCTTATTGTAACAAGTAAGCTGTTTCTTGGCACTTCTTGATTTAGTAATGCATCTGCCACATCAAACAATCTTTCTCGTGCCGCGATTCTCTTTTCGCCAAAATTTTTTTCATTTGGAACAAAAGAATCTTCAAACCCGTTTGGTGTAATTAAATCAATCGATTTATTAAGAAAATATTTACATTCTTTAGCTGTTATTTCACTTACTGTTGTAAACGTATCGGCTAATTGAGCTGATTTTTTTTCTAAAGATTGTTTTGCTATTATGTTAAAATCTTTAGCGAGAACTTCGGCATCGTATTTTTCGATATTTCTATATAAAGGGAGCCCGTTACCTGCAATAGATCGCGCAATAGCAGTTGCATGTGTTGTAAATACAGTTCCCACTTGAGGTACAGTGTCTTTTAAATATAATATTCCTGAACCAGTCATCCATTCGTGAAATTGAGCAATTACTTTGTCCCTGCCTGAAATATTAAAATCATAAAAGCTTTCAATTACTTTAGCCGCGGCATATCCAAACATTACAGGTTCTACATAATCCCATTGTCCCGATAATGAATCAAGATGGTATTTTTCCCAGAAATGAGCAAATATCTTATCTTTTATTGCAAAATATGGGGTGAAATCAACTAATATTGCTACAGGACTTCCCGGTATTTTCCATCTGCCTATTTTGAATCGTAATCCTTTAGATTCGGCCTCAACCCTCCATGAATGATATAAAAATTTATCCTCTTCAAATTCCGGATTTGCACTGGTTTCTTTCCATACATCAGGTCCTATAACGATATAGTTTCCCTTAAGATCTTTAATCAATGAATTTGCTTTTGTAGAAATAACAGTATAAATACCTCCTACTTTATTGCATACTTCCCAACTTACTTCAAACAAATAATCAGGTTTTAATTTTTTTTCTTCCAACATATATTTTTTTTTACAATTGGCAAAATTAAAATAAAAATTTAATAAAGGTAATCGGTATTCATAAAAACTATTTCCAAAATATTTGTTATTTAGTAAAGTTGTATTTAA
>JAAXXA010000116.1 GCA_013334735.1 Bacteroidota bacterium | reverse complement strand
ACAACCGCCCCTTGTGTGGTGCTACTCACATCAAGTAATGCCGATGGCGTTGCTTCCGCGCCTGTAATGTTTATGGCTGCACCACCTTGCGCAACACAGTTGGAATTTTGAAGAAACATGTTTACTATTATAAGAACTATAAATAATAAATATTTTGCTTTCATAGTTTTTAAGTATTAAAGTTGTATTTTTTAATATAAGTCATAGTTTTACTTTCGACAAATATAGGCATTATTTGTTTTCGTTTTATAGGGTTATTTATTCTTTAAAAGATAGTAATGAGTGGAAAGGGGGTTTGAGTTAGTAGAACGGAAATTTATTATCCTAAAAAATGGGAAAAAGTTTAAAATACATTGAGAAAATGAAATATCAGATATTTCCCAATTTTTCAAGTAAAGTTTTTTTTCTTGAAGAAGAAAGCGGAACACTACTATTATCAGACATTATTATTTGTCCTCCTTCGGACTTTATAATTTTTTTAACAAAGTTAAGATTTATAATATGGGAAAGGTGAACTCTTTCGAAATCGTGACAGGTAAGCAAATCCTCATATTCTTTCATGGTTTTTGAAACAAGAATATTTTTACCATCTGAAAAATAAAATTTTGTGTAGTTACTTTGAGCTTCGCATCTAATAATTTCATCAATATTATACACGCAGAAAGAATCTAAGGTGCTGAAAACAATTTTTTTTGTTCTTGAAGTGTTTTTTAAATTATCGTATAAAACTCCTAATTTTTTTTGAGAATCAAAGAGATTTGAAATTGTTTTTATTTTTTCAACAGCATTTATCAGATCATCAGGAATAATAGGCTTTAACAAATAATCAATTGCGCTGTATTTAAACGCTTTAACAGCAAATTCTTCATAAGCAGTAGTAAAAATTATTTTAAAATTGATATTTTCAATACCACCTTTTTCTTTTGCAATAATTTCAAGTAAATCGAAACCTGTTCCGTCATTCATGTTTACATCAAGAAAAACCAATTCAGGGTGATGCTCATATATAGAAACAATACCTGTTTTTACACCACCAGCTTCGCCTATAACATTAATATCCAGACAAAAAGATGCAATATCTTTTTTAAGTAATTCCCTGCAATCTTTTTGATCATCAATAATTATAGCTGTTATCATTTTTCTTAATAAAGTTCAAATCTTTATAATTTTTAGCAAATCTACAAAAAAAAATATGAAAGCAAAAAATTTAAAAGGTTTACAAGCAGGCTATGTTTATTGTTGTTTGAGCATAACAAAAACTATACTTCCGTTTTGTATAATAGTTTAAATCTGACAAGTGTTCCGGTTTTATTGGTGGACAGGTCTTTCAAATCATAATAATTTATACTAAACTCATCATTTTTATTAATAATTTTCAATCTTTCCCGTGTTATTTGAGTAGCAAAAGATTTATGAGAATCACCGTTTTTTTCAAGAGTTTTATCAGGACGACCAACTCCATCGTCTTCAATTTCGCATAAAAGATGAGCATCTTCGAGCTTAAATCGTAAAATTATTTTTCCTTTTTCCTTTTTCGGTTTTATACCATGAATAACGGAGTTTTCAACAAAAGGTTGAATTAACATTGGAGGAATTGTTATTGTGTCAGCATTAATATTTTCGTCAATATTTATATCAAATTCAAATTTATTATCTGATTGCATTTTTTCCAGATCAAGATAATATTTGAGTGTATTTATTTCGCTTTGCAGTGTAACTTCAGATTCTCTGGAATTTTCGAGTACCTGCCTCATAAGTTTTGCAAACATTGACAGATATAGTCTTGCGGTATCAGTTTCGTTTTTCGCAATATAATTACTAATTGAATTTAATGAGTTAAAAATAAAATGAGGATTCATCTGTAATTGCAAAGCTTTATGCTCAAGATCGGAAAGTTTTTTTTTCAATTTTATTTTTTCATTGCTTCTCCTTTGATTTAAAATAATTACAACTGCAATAACAATAAATACAAAGCCTCCAATAATAAAGAAAAGCAAAGTATTTTTCCTTTTAATTGTTTCTTCATTTTTTAGTAATTCAGTTTTTTGAAGAGCTTTATCTTTATTAAGCAATAAAATATCTTTATCTTTTTTCTCGGTTTCATATTTGGTTTGCATTTCAGTAATCTGATCGCTGCTTTCTTTATTGAATATACTATCGTTAATAAGCTTGAAAAGCTGAAAATATTCATAAGCTTTTTTATAATCATGCAAACTGTCATAGGCAGTGGTTAAAACATAGTAAGCTTGTTTTTGAATGGGTAATGATTTTATATTTTTTGAAATATTTAAGCTAATGTTAGCATTTTCAATAGCTTTTGAATAATCTTTAATTTTTATATATATTTCTGCAATATTTCCATAAGAGCAAGCTATTTCATTTTTATAACCGCATTTTTCTCTTATATATAATGATTTTTGCAAATATGTTATGGCTTTGTTATAAGAACCCAATGATGAATATGAATTTCCAATATTATTATAACAAGCAGCCTGTCCTTTTATATCTGAAGTTTCATTACAAAAATTAAGCGTTTGTAAAAAATATTCTATAGCTTCGTAAAAAGCATTCGTTTTATAAAAAACATTTCCAATGCCATTGTAACATGATAATATCCCTTTTTTATTTTCGAGTTGTTTATAAATTTTCAATGCTTTTGTAAAATACTCTATAGCTTTACTATATTTATTTTGACTTGAATAAACAAACCCTATATTCAAATTACAACCTGCTTCACCTTTTTGATCTTTGATACTTTCATAAATTTTTAATGAACTTAAATAATTTTCAATAGATTTATTATAAAAACCCTGATCCAGATATACGTGCCCAATAGTTGTATAACATTCCGCCACTCCCTTTTTACTTCCGAGATTTTTAAAAATAAGTTGTGATTTTGAAATATAATCTAATGATTTATTATAAGAGCCTTTTAAATAATAAACAATTCCAATATTTTTCAAACATTGAGCAATATGTTTTGTTTTATTTGAAATATTTGCAAAAGTAAGAGCAA
Source organism: Bacteroidota bacterium (assembly GCA_013334735.1). Taxonomy (GTDB): domain Bacteria; phylum Bacteroidota; class Bacteroidia; order Bacteroidales; family CG2-30-32-10; genus JAAXXA01. The sequence goes on along the minus strand of JAAXXA010000116.1, from coordinate 4,972 downwards.
TGTCATAATAATACAAGGCTGTATCGGGTAAAATAAACTTATAAACGTCCCCTAAATTTATTAACAGATTTATTTTAGTTGTATCGTTTGTAGTGTTTTTAAAACGATTAATCAGGCTGTCTGTTTTGTGCTTCATGCTTTCCGGTAAGGCCGGCTTTTGAGCATGGATGGTTTCAATAAAAACAATACAGATAAATATCAATGATATTGCTGTTCTGAAAAGTGTTTTATACCGATTAGCTTTCAAAATTATCATTTCAAAAATATTTTTTTGAAATAAAGTTGAAAGGCTATCGGCTTTTACCAATGTAATCGTTCTAATCTGACTGATGTCAGGCAAGTTTCGATTGCATCTTTTAGAACGAACATTGGTATTAAATATATACATTTTAGCTAATATATGAATTAATTCAGATGAAAGCGAATATAATATAAAATTTATACTAAAAAAGTGCCTAAAGTCCGCCAATGGCGGATTGGAGCGCCTAAAAGTTTATTTATCACATGCTTCCTTTATAGCATTCAATATAGGAATATAGCCGGTGCATCTGCAAAGATTTCCTTCGAGAGCTTCTTTAATTTCTTCTTCGGTAGGATTAGGGTTTTTATCAAGCAAAGCTTTAGCGCTCATAAGCATACCCGGTGTGCAAAATCCACATTGGATAGCTCCATTTTTAAGGAATAATTCCTGTAATCGGGAGAGAGTATAATTTTTTTCAATATTTTCAATTGTTTCAATGTTTGCATTTTGCAATTGACCTGCAAGTACTATACAGGAACAAACGGTTTCTCCATTCATTATAACAGTACAGGCGCCACATTCGCCCACACCACATCCTTCTTTTGTACCGGTCAGTCCAAGGTGTTCCCTTAAAACATCAATCAAACGAAGAGAATCATCAACATCAAGCTGACAATCTTTATTATTTACTTTTAAATTTATTTTTATCATAATACCTTTTTTTAATTATTAATTATTAATTGTTAATTGTTAATTATTGTAGCGCCAATTTTTATTTATCATTAACCATTTATCATTAACCATTAACCATTATATTTGTTTTAGTTGTTTTTATTATACTTGTTATAATTTTGATGATTTCAACTGCATCTTTATTGATGCTTTCAAATTGTTCTTTGGTTAAATAATCAGTTTCCGTTAATAGTTCCAGCCAATAAATAGCTTCATTGATTTCTTTTTGAGCAATTCCTAATTTATGTTTAAAATCATTTTTGGTTTCTGCATGTTCTGCCTCTCTAACCATTGCTCCAACGCTTGTTCCACAACGCAATAATTGTTTTGACAACACATACTCTCTTTTTGTTTCAACAAAAAATTGATATAGTTTTACTATTTTTACAGCAAATGCAAAACTTTTAGCTTTTACAATATTCTCTTTCATTCATTAACCATTAATCATTAACCATTAATCATTAACCATTATTTTTTTTAATTATATCTCGTAAAACATCTTTAAAAAGGTCAATAAATACTGGGGTTTTGTAAACCGACGACCATCTTTTTCCAATAGCTTTGTCAATAATTTCATGCAATGGATCTTCTGTTTCGCTTATTAAGGTTTCCGTTAATAATTTGCCTGATAATATTTTCTCTATTTCAGAAATTCTTTGCGGACGTTCGAATAAAGATCCCGAAACAATACGACAATCATCAATCAGATTTTTATTGTCGAACGAAATAATTACTCCTACGCTCATTCTGGTTATGTTTACTGCATTCCTTCTTCCTAATTGATAATAACTATGATAAAACTTTTTTTGTGGTATAGGAACTATAATAGCTGTAACAATTTCATCAGGTTTTATCTGAGTTTTGTAATTAGTAACAATAAAATCTGCTAAAGGAATTTCTCGTTTTCCGTTTTTAGATTGTACCAACACGGTTGCGCCATAAGCTATTAATGGTGGCGCAGAATCGGCGCAAGGAGCTGCATTAACAATATTTCCTCCAAATGTTGCCCTGTTACGAATTTGTTTGGATCCTATTAGTGAACATGCGTCAACCAACATAGGAAAATGTTTTTGAATAGTTTTATTTGTAATAATGTCAGTAACAGAAACAGCGCTTCCTATAGAGATTTCGTTATTACTTACTGTAATAGATTTCAGTTCGGGTAAATTAAAAATATTCAATAAATTTTCAGGTTCATTTTTTTTGCGAAGATCAATAACAACATCTGTTCCTCCTGAAATAATTTTATATTTATCCGACTTTAATTCTAGAGCTTCTTTTAAATTTGAAGGTGTAATTATCTTAACTCCCGAAACCCGTGGAGCCTGTTTTCTCTTTTTTGTACTCAATCCTGCTTCACTTTGTCTGGAAGGTTTTACCAAATCATTACCTAGGCATACTCTTTCGAGTGTTAATGGTATTTGATAAAAGTATTTCCCCGTAGCCATTTTCATAGCATTGTTTATAGCAGCAGAAGCCAGTTCGAGTGTTGGCTCTCCAATTACTTTTGCTCCAAAAGGACCATATTTATCCTCATTTTCAACCAAGATCGCATCAATTTCATGAATATCTTTAATTGTTGGAAGCAGGTATTCGTCCAGATTAGGAGATTTAATAATTCCATTCTGAATACTGAAATTTTCCAGAATAGCATAACCTATTCCTTGTGCAACACCGCCATAAACCTGACCTTCAATACCGAGCCTGTTTATTACTTTTCCCACATCATGCACGGCAGTTACTTTTAAAACCTCAATTTTACCGGTGTATGTGTCTGTTTTAATTTCTGCAATCTGACATCCGTAAACATAAGTAAAATATGCATTACCCTGTCCTGTTTCTTCGTGCCAGCTAACTTCGGGAGCTTTAAACCAGCCATAAGCGGAAAGATTTACTCCTGCTTTAAATGAATTTTCTACAGCTTTTTCGAAGCTTATAGGCGCAATACTTTTATTATTTTTAACAGAGATGAAGCCATTTTCCCATACTGTATCATTAATATCAGAAACTTTCAATTCATCTTTTATTACATTGAAGATGGTTTTTTTAATATTTTGTGCAGCATCGATAACTGCATTTCCGCCTGTAAGTGTTCCCCTGGATGCAACAGTAGGTCCGCCATCAGGTATTGTGCCTGTTTGTGGTTCCAGAAAAGCTACTTTTTCGAGAGGAATACCTAGCACTTCGGAAGCAACCATACAAAAAGTAGTTCGCAGTCCTTGTCCGTTTTCGTTCAAGCCTGCCAGAACATAAGCGCTGCCATCAGCCTGAACAGATACTATTGCCGAAGTTGTGTCTGTCCCTTCAGCTCCAAGCGAACAGCCTCTGTAGCTACATGCAAGCCCTATTCCGTATTTGTAGCGGGTACTGTTTAAATTAAGATTTTTATATTCTTCTGCTTTTTTATGATAAGTAGATTTTTCAGTTGCTTTTTCAATAACTTCATCAAGAGAAACTTTATGCTCAGAAAGCTTTTGACCACTGGCTGTAACGCTTCCCTGTTTGAAACCGTTAATCTTTCTTATATCCAAAGGTGAAATTTTACAAATAGCTGCAATTTCATCCATAAGTGATTCCTGGGCGAAAATAATCTGAGGAGAACCAAACCCTCTGAATGCCGCGGTATATGAGTTGTTGGTATAAACGGAGCGGATATCTGTTTGTACATTTTCAATTTCATAAGGACCTGTAGCTTGTACAACAGAACGCCATGTAACAAAAAAGCTTTGTGAAGAATAAGCGCCACTATCGGCGATTATATCTATTTTCATTGATTTAAGTAAGCCGTTATTGTTAAATCCTACTTTGTAATTTAAAATATAAGGGTGTCGTTTATAGCTTTCCCTCATTGATTCTTCTCTCGTGTAAGTAAGCTTTACAGGCTTTCCAGTCATTTTACAAAGAAGGGCGGCGCGACAAGCCATATAATTTATGATGTCGTCTTTTCCTCCGAAAGAACCGCCAAGAGTTGAACCTAGTACATTTACCTGATTAAGGTTAAGTCCCATAAACAATGCAACTATTTTTCTGGTGGTAAAAGGATTTTGGATGGAACCGTAAATCTTAAAGCCTTTAGTTGTAGGGTCAAGAGCGGCTGTAACAGTTTCCGGTTCGATATAAGCATGTTCGTGAAAACCGGTTCTGTATTCTCTTTGTATAACATGATCTGATTGAGAAAAACCTTTATTTATATCGCCTTTAACAAGAGGATAATGAACTACTATATTACTTTTAAAATCGGGGTGAATGTGGCGTGCATCAGGCTTTATAGCTTCTGCAGGATCAAATATCCCTTCAATGGGTTCGTATTCAACCTCAATGGCATCAGCAGCTGCGCAAGCCTGCTCTTTTGATTTTGCAGCAACAACAGCGATAACATCGCCAATATAAAACACTTCATCATCAACAAGTATGTAATGATCCTGACGAATAGGACCTAACCTTTTTTTACCCGGAATATCCTTGTACATAGCAATAGCCTCAACGCCTTCCATTTTCTCAGCTTTTGAAATATCAATTTTAGTGATTTTTCCAGCCGGAATATCTGTGAAACGACAAGCGGAATGCAACATCCCTGCTAATTTTAAATCATCGCCGTAGATAGCCTTACCTGTAACTTTTTCATACGCATCTACGCGGGTAACTTTCTTTCCAATTATGTTGTGCATGGTAATAATATTAATTTTAATAAATTTAAAACATTTTTTTGTCAAATTTACATACTTTTTTTATGAATGCCAATTCTATAACTCTTAAAAAATGCAAATATTCTAATAAATTATTATACCTAAGCTTTTGGCACTCTAAACTTTATGAAACATATGCACTTTAATTGCAGTCCAATTACATATTATTTATGATTAAATGTTATTTATTGTATATTTGTGTCTTGGTTTTAAAAATATCAGATGGTTTTACTTATATTTTCCTACATAAATTTAAAAACGATTTAGAAACTGTTTTGATTTTTTTAAAGATTAAAAAGACTAATTTATGAGT
>JAAXXA010000660.1 GCA_013334735.1 Bacteroidota bacterium | reverse complement strand
GTTTTACTCTCGATTGTTAAATAAGAAATACATCGTGAAGCATTTAAATTAAAAGGTTTTTCAATAGCATTTACAGGGCATGCATTAATACAAGCTTCGCAAATACCGCAATTATTTTCGACCGGAGAGTCATATTCAAGTTCTATATCGGTAAGTATAATACTTATAAAAAAGAAAGAGCCAAGGTTTTTATTAATCAAAAGAGTGTTTTTTCCTATCCAACCTAAACCGCAACGGGCAGCCCATGCCTTTTCGAGTATCTGATTGCTGTCGGTAAAAGATTTTAACCAGGCATTTGGTTTTATCGTCAAAACAGATTGTATAAAATGCTTAGATTTTTCTTTAAGTAATGAATGATAATCACTACCATAAGCATATTTAGCAATTTTATAATATGCATCTTTATTTTGTAACTCTGCGGGGAAATAGCTTTGAAGAAGTGTGATTACCGATTTAGTTTTATCGAAAGCCAGGCGTGGATCTGCTTTCAGGTGAGTATTTTTTTCGAGGTAAGCCATGTTACCATGTTTATCTTCTTTCAACCATTGTAAAAGATGTTTGTATTCTTTTTCAAGCATGTCCGGTTTTGCAATTCCACAAGCATCAAAACCAAGTTCAATGGCTTTTTGTTTAATTTGTTTTGTTATTTCTAATAATTGTAACATTAAATTAGTGCGTGAAGTTTGAAGTACCTAAAGTCCGCCAAGGTGGATTAAAGTGCCTAAAATTGGTATTAATAAACAAAAAAAGTATAGCTTTTGCCATACCTTCTAAATAATACTTTTAAAAATTTCATCATTATTCCATTCTCTTATACTTGTGAAATAAGCTTTTAAATTTTAATGAAATAACGCCCAATATGGCTTCTTTAAAAATTCCTTTGCTCATTTTTGACTGACCTTCGGTGCGATCGGTAAATATAATAGGCACTTCAATTATATTAAATCCTAGTTTCCATGCAGTAAACTTCATTTCTATCTGGAAAGCATACCCCGTAAACCTTATTTTATCTAAGTTAATAGCTTTGAGCACATCTCTTTTATAACATTTAAAACCGGCAGTAGTGTCTCTTATTTTCATGCGAGTAATAGTTCTCACGTAATATGATGCGAAATACGACATAAGGACTCTTCCCATAGGCCAATTAACAACATTTACTCCATTAATATAGCGTGATCCTATAGCAACATCGGCTTTTCCAACGGCACAGGCATTATAAAGTCGCGGAAGATCTTCAGGATTATGAGAGAAATCGGCATCCATCTCAAATATATACATATAATCTCTTTTAATAGCCCATTTAAAACCGTGTATGTATGCAGTACCAAGACCAAGTTTCCCTGACCTTTCTTCCATAAATAATTTTTCTGTAAATTCGGGCATAAGCTTACGCACGATATCTGCGGTACCATCGGGAGAGTTATCTTCAATAATAAGGATATCGAAATCTTTGGACAAAGATAAAACTTTACGGATTATCTTTTCGATATTCTCACATTCTTTATATGTTGGTATTATTACTAAACTGTCAGACACAAATTATTAGGTGTTTTTTTTGTAAAAATAAAAAATATTTTGATAAAAAAAATGAAATTTTAATGTTATGCAAAAATATTTAATTGTTAAATAAAAGGGTATATTCTATACATTTTCTTCAGTTAACAGATCATTCAGCTTACGCTCAATCCTGCCAAAGAATGAATTTTTATGATATGCATATCCAACAACAAGTGGCATTGCAATAGTTGCTTCAGAAAAAATCATTTGTTCGAATGTAGTATCTACTTTACCCCATGAGCTGGCTTCTTTTAATGTGGATCCTGATAATGCACCGTCTCTTTCGTCGGCAACTGTTATCTGGATTGCATATTTATGCATAGGCGCATCAAATTCCAGAACTTCAGCGGCAACTACAATATCTTGTACGAAATTTTTAGGAACCCCACCACCTATCATAAAAATACCCGAAACAGGATTGTTAATTTTTATTTTTGTTATTTCCAGAAAATCTCTTGCGGAATCAATGCTTACCTGTTTTTTACCCTTATTGTTCCATTGATGATGCACTAAACCAAAACCAGCCGAACAGTCAGAAAAAGCGGGGACAAAAATAGGTACTCCTTTTTTATAACATTGATAAACAATCGAATCCTCTCTTGAAGTTTTATATTCATCATTTTCTTCCAGAAATTTTCCCATTTCAATAATAAATTCTCTCGAAGAATAAGGTTTAGGCTCAATGCTGTTTGCAATTTTACCAATAGTATCATCACAAATTCTAAGGTCGTCTTCGTCAATATAAGTATCATAA
>JAAXXA010000115.1:2982-7999 GCA_013334735.1 Bacteroidota bacterium | reverse complement strand
AAATTTTTTATTACTTTTGAATCCGAAATTTGTAACAATGAGTTCTTCTGACGAGAATAAATATACTAAAAGAAGGTTAAATTCTTCTTATCTTTCTACGATAGTAGGGATTACATTGGTTTTGTATATGCTTGGTTTGCTTGCTTTGATTATTTTGGATGCCAAAAAAATTTCAGATCATGTAAAAGAAACTATCGGATTTACAATATTTTTGGGTGATGATGCTAAGGATGCAGATATTATCAGGATGCAGAAAAGCCTTGATGTCAGGGAATACGTAAAATCAACAGAATATATCACTAAAGAAAAAGCCGCTCTTGATCTACAAAAAGAGCTTGGAGAAGATTTTGTAAATTTTCTGGGATATAATCCTTTGCCATCATCGATAGAAGTGAAGCTGAAAGCAGATTTTGCAACTGCTGCAAATATGGCTTCCCTTAAGAATGAACTTGAAAAAAATAACATTGTCAAAGAAGTTACTTATCAGGAATCTATTGTAAATAATATGAATGAGAACCTGAGCAAAATAAGTTTTTTTATTTTGGGTTTCAGTGTTCTTTTATTGGTAATTGCCATTGCTCTTATAAATAATACTATCCGTCTTTCGGTTTATTCAAAGCGATTTCTTATTCGCACCATGCAACTGATAGGTGCCACAGAAAATTTTATTCGGAAACCATTTTTGATCACAGGAATATTTCAAGGTATTTTTGGAGCTATGATAGCAATAATACTTTTGATTTTTACGTTATCATTTGCTCAAAATAAAATTCCTGAGCTAAAAGAATTGCAGGATGCTGTTTTATTCTCAAAACTATTTATCTTTGTTACCGTTTTAGGTATTTTGATTTCATGGGCTTCTACTTATATGGCTGTTAGGAAATATCTTAATATTAAAACAGATTACTTGTATTATCGTTAAACAAATAAAAAAACATTATGGCTGATAATAAAAAACAAATCCCCGAGGTTAAGAAAATAACTTTTGCTTTTGGCAAAGAAAATTACAGACTATTATTTATAGGTCTGGCATTTTTAGTATTGGGATATATACTTATGATAGGCGGAGGTTCGGACGATCCAAAAGTATTTAGTGAAGATATTTTCGATTTTCAAAGACTTACATTAGCTCCTCTTCTTCTACTTACAGGCTTTATTATTGAGATTTTTGCTATAATGAAAAAGCCAAAAGAAAATTAAGCGTCTTTCCATAAAGATAAGTATTTATATTTCATTTTAGATTTACGATTTTTGTTTTAGATTGGAAATTTGTTCTTTAAATCATAAATCTCAATTCTAAAATCATAAATTATTTCATTTTTTTCTGCAAATTTCAAACATGACTTATTTTCAAGCGATCATTATTGCAATTATTCAAGGGATAACGGAGTTTCTTCCAATTTCTTCAACGGGCCACATGATTATTGCAGAAACTTTGCTTGGGTTGAAATCATCCGAGTTTACTAATGTATTCGCCGTATGTATTCATTTCGGCACTATCCTTTCGGTAATAATTTTATACTGGAAACGATTTTTTAAAAGCCTTACATTATATTATAAATTGTTTATAGCCTTTATTCCGGCTGCAATAGCAGGTTTATTACTTGACGATTTTATCAGCGCTACTCTTTTAAATGTTTTTGTTGTTGCCGTATCATTACTATTAGGAGGAATTGTACTATTATTTGTTGACAAATGGTTTTCGGTACCAAATGACAAAAGCGAAGAACCTTCGTATCCTTCTGCATTTAAAATAGGTTTGTTCCAAATAATAGCAATGATTCCTGGAGTTTCAAGATCTGCCGCGACAATAATAGGTGGTATGACGCAAAAACTTAGCAGAAAAAATGCTGCTGAATTTTCATTTTTACTTGCTGTTCCTACAATTATAGCTGCATCAGGTTATAAACTGATAAAAAGTTACTCACTAATCAGTTCATCAAATATTAACATTATTATTATCGGAAACATAGTTGCTTTTATTATTGCATTTATCGCTATAAAAACCTTTATAGGTTATATACAAAAACACGGATTTAAGATTTTCGGATATTATAGAATAATACTTGGTATAATAATACTTGTATTACTGGCATGTGGTGTTGATTTTAAAATAGGTCTCGACTAATGATTAATTTTGAAGAAGGTTCAGTAATATTGATTGATAAGCCCTACCGCTGGTCATCGTTTGATGTGGTAAATAAAATAAGAAGTTTGATCAAATATCATATCGGAATAAAAAAAATAAAAATAGGACATGCCGGCACATTAGATCCTTTAGCTACAGGATTGCTAATATTATGCTCAGGAAAATTTACAAAAAAAATAGATGAGTTCCAGGCTTTTGAGAAAGAATATACAGGAACAATGGTGCTTGGGGCAACACGTCCTTCGTCGGACATGGAAACAGAAATTGATAACACTTATGACATTTCAAATATTTCGGAGGAAAATATATTAGAATTAGCTAAAACTTTTGTTGGGAACATACAACAAACACCTCCATTATTTTCAGCAAAAAAAATTGAAGGAACTAGAGCTTACGAATTTGCACGCAAAGGGATGGATGTAAAAATGGCTGTAAATGATATTTTTATAAAAGAATTTGAAATAACAAACATTAATTTACCGGAAATATCATTCAGAATAGTATGTTCAAAAGGCACATATATTCGATCATTAGTAAAGGATTTTGGTGAAAAACTTCAAAACGGAGCCTATCTCTCCGCTCTGTGTCGTACTCGTATAGGGGAATATTATCTTAAAAATGCATGGAGTATGGAAAAAGTTGAAGAAATTATTATTAAACAAAAGAAATAAATACTTTTCGGGTCTAAACTATAGTGACTCAAAGTACTCCAAACTTCAGGCACTAATTAGTGTCTGTCCGTAATATCAACATAAAACGTCATTGCGAGAAGGTACGACGAAGCAATCCCTTGACTATCAATTATGAGATTGCTTCACTGCGTTCGCAATTACGACATTGCTGACGGACTCTAATTAGATACAATTAGTTTTAGCTAACAATATTTGTGTTTTAATGTAATTTTTAGGTATTATAACTGATAATAAAAAATATATCTTCAAAAACTGGACTTCGCCTCTTGGATGTATTATCTTTGCATCCGCATTTTTTTTAATTTATTTTTATCTAATTACTTGAAAACATGAAATTATCCAATTTCAGGTATCACCTTCCTCAGGATTTGATAGCAACGTATCCGTCAAAAAATCGTGATGAATGCCGATTAATGGTACTAAACAGAAAAAAACAAACTATAGAACATAAAGTATTTACGGATCTTTTATCCTATTTTGGTGATGGAGATGTAATGATAGTTAATAACACAAAGGTTTTTCCCGCCCGTTTGTACGGAACAAAAGAGAAAACAGGAGCTAAAATTGAAGTTTTTCTTTTAAGAGAACTTAACCACGAAACATGTTTATGGGATGTTTTAGTAGATCCTGCAAGAAAAATCAGGATAGGGAATAAGCTTTATTTTGGAGATGATGATGCGCTTGTTGCTGAAGTAATTGATAATACTACTTCAAGAGGCAGAACTTTACGTTTTTTATTTGACGGACCATATCATGAATTTAAAAAAACGATAGAAAGTTTAGGTGAAACACCATTACCTAAAATTATCAGGAGACCTGTTGAACCTGAGGATAAAGATAGATATCAGACTATTTATGCAAAGCATGAGGGCGCTGTTGCCGCACCTACAGCAGGGCTACACTTTAGCAGGGAACTTATGAAAAGGCTTGAGCTTAAAGGTTTAACTTTTGCTGAAATAACACTACATACCGGACTTGGGACATTCAGAAGTGTGGAAGTGGAAGATCTTTCAAAACACAAAGTTGATTCAGAGCAGGTTATTATTGATGATAAAGCGGTTCAGATAGTAAACAAAGCAAAGGAAAATAAAAAGAATGTTTGCGCAGTTGGAACAACTGTAACAAGAGGAATAGAAACATCAGTTACAATTTCAGGGATGCTGAAACCCTTTAATGGCTGGACAAATAAATTTATATTTCCACCTTATGATTTTAGTGTTGCAAATTCGATGATTACGAATTTTCACTTACCGCAATCCACTTTAATGATGCAGGTATCAGCATTTGCAGGGTTCGACTTTTTGATGAAAGCATACAAAGAAGCCATAAATGAGAAATATAAATTCTTTACTTATGGTGATGCTATGTTGATTTTATAGTGTTTGTGCGAAAAGTCCATTTTCTTTAAGTTATTATATAAACCAAAGCCTGTTTTAAAGACAGGCTTTTTTGAATAATACAATTTTGAAAAAATACGTTATAATTGTTGCAGGTGGTACGGGAAGCAGGATGAAGTCCACTATTCCTAAACAATTTCTATGTTTGGACGGAGTACCTGTGGTGATGAGAAGCATAAAAACATTTAAAGAACAGGACAATAATATCAGTATTATTTTGGTATTACCTTCCGAGCAAATCGAACATTGGGAGGAGATGTGTAAAAGCTACAATTTTAAAATTCATCATTCTATAGCAATAGGTGGTGTAACACGCTTCGATTCTGTAAAAAGCGGGTTGACATTAATAAAAGAAAATGATTGCCTTATAGCTATTCACGATGCTGTTAGACCTCTTGTAAGCAAAGATACTATTGAAAGAGCTTTTGCTTTAGCAGAAACGGCAGGAACGGCTTTACCCTACACAACTATTAATGATTCATTGCGGATTAAAACTTCAGATTCTTCAATACCGCTCAAAAGAGAAAATATTTATATAATACAGACGCCTCAATGCTTTCAGAGTAATTTACTAAAACAAGCATATACACAGGATTATAATGAAAACTTTACTGACGATGCCACGGTTGTTGAAAATTACGGCAAAGTAATTCATCTTTTTGAAGGAAATACTGAAAATATTAAAATTACTACCCCTACTGATTTATTGATAGCAGAGTGTTTGCTAAAGAAAAAAGCTTAGTCAAAAAAAAACACAAATTTATTAAATATCAGAGCGT
>JAAXXA010000115.1:0-2972 GCA_013334735.1 Bacteroidota bacterium | reverse complement strand
GCAAATTGCTTTCGCTTGTTAAACTCATGATGGCGCTTGCCGTTAAGGTGTATGTATAGCATTGAAAAGTGTTACTGCCGGCATTCATTATTTGCTGCCCTATATCCATTAATGTTCCAACAGGGACATCGTAATCTGGGTTCCAATATTTTGTTATTGTTTCGCTAAAATTTTGACGGTTAGGTGAGTATAGAGCAGGTAAAGGCGTTGAGAAATCAGGGAGGCTTGTCCATTCAGCCGCTGACTTTGAAGTAGGTCCCGTTCTTGCTGTTACCAACCATTTTTTTCCGGTAATTCCGCCTGTATGTGTGTGTGTTGAAGCACCTCCGGATACTCCTACTCCAGAAGAAACAGAAGTTCCCATAACAAATTTGTCGGTTAAATCAGGTGTTCCGTTTTGTCCGTTACACAAAGCCCAGCCTAACAAAGCTCCCGTTCCTAAGCCCGTACCATCAAAATTCCAAATTCCCGAGTACATGATTATTCCACCTACAGGAGTGCCTGCAGGTGTTTGCCATGATGGAGCATCTGTACCACCGGGGGAAGTAAGAACCTGCCCGCTTGATCCTGCTGCTGTAAAATTGTAAGCGGAACCAGTTCCGTAAGCTATTCCTCCGGCAGTGGGTGTTGCAGTACCGGCAGTTCCTCCATTAGCTATTGGTAATATCCCAGAAATAGCAGTTGTCATATCTATTTTCCCCCATGATGGCGCTATGCCTATACCACCGGAAATTAATGCATTACCTGTAGCTGCTGCTGATAGGGATACAAAACGTATCCAGTTTGGCAAAACCGTAGTTCCTGAATTATAATAATAACCAGCACCTGACCCATCTGCAATGCTTGAATTGGTATTATATACCATCAAACTTGTAGCGGGGTTTGTTATGGTAGCTCCATCTGTAGTGCTTGTGAGAGCCACACGTGGAATAAGCAGCCCCATAGCATCTGTTCCATTACCAATTTCGAGCAAAGCCGAATTATCGGCAGAATTGCCTGTTGTATTTATTCCAACGCCCTGAGGAAAGCAGTATGCTGTTGGTAGTATGCAAAAAACAATAAACAACAGAATAATTCTGTTCAAATTTAAAGTTATATTTTGTTGTTTCATATATATATGGTTTTTAAATTTAATTTCCTTATTTATAATTTTATTCAAAAGAAAAAGAATAAATATCAGAATCGCCATAACAGTCTGATCTGGCTGATGTATAGTATCCTTTTTTCCCATCGGTTGAAGTAGGAGTAAAATTGATATCATCAGATGTAGTATTCAAAGGATATCCTATATTTTCGGGTTTAGCCCATAATCCATTTTCGGAAATTGTTGTAATAAAAATATCAAAACCGCCCATTGTATCAAAACCATTGGAACTGAAATATAAAGTACCGTCAGGCATGAGTACCGGGCAAATTTCATCATTAGATGAATTTACTTCAGGTCCAAGATTAAAAGGTTTTCCCCATTCACCAGTAGAAAGTTTTTCGGATATATAAATATCATAACCGCCATATCCTCCGGGTCTGTCACTTGAAAAAAGCATAGTATTTTTATCAGAAGTGATGAATGCATTTAATTCATTTTCTTTTGAATTGATATTTATTCCTAATTTTTGAGGAGGCAACCATTTGTTTTTTGGAGAAAGTTCAGAAACAAAGATATCATAAGTTTCTCTAACCTTTCTGGTAAAATAAAGTTGATTTCCATCAGGTGAAAAACAACATAGGACATCACTACTTGTAGTATTAATTTTTGAACCTACTTTTTTGGGTTTAATCCACTTGTTATTCAAAAACTGAGTAAAAAAAATATCATCAAAATATTCACTAAAATTATCTTTTTCGCCACCGTAGCATCCTTTACGCTTAGAAGAAAAATATAATTTATTACCATCATGAGAAATATTAGGAGAAAAATCTGAGTAAATCGAATTAACAATCTTAAAAGGTTCAATTTTTATTTTAATTGGGTTAGCAGTTAATTTAATAGCTTGTTTTGTCATTTCAATACATTTAGTAACCTCATTTGCATAATTACCATCTTTATTTTTGTTAGTAAGGTAATATTGAAATTTTTCAAAATTTATAAGCGCATCATTATATTTACCAATTAAATGAAACGCCTGCCCAAGATATAAAAAAGCGAATACGGGAGCAGCAGTTGCTTTATAACTGTAGCTATAAACAACATCCGTGTTTTTTACAGCTTTTTTTAAATAATCTATGGATCTTGATTTTTGTTTTTTTGATTTAAGATAACATACTCCAACATAAAAATTCAAATTACTATTATTAATATCCTGTGGAAGCAATTTTAAAAAAATGTTTAAAGCTTCGTTATAATATTCATAATTAAAAAGATCTAAGGCTTCCAAGTAAGCTACCTTAAAATCCAAGTCTGGATTTTCTTTTGTAAATGAGGTATTCTGTATATTATTTAAGTGAGGGGGTAAATAAGAATTATTTCCTGAATACAAATAATACGACAGAAAAATAAAATTTATTATAATTATGAATCGAAATTTCATTGGAATATATGTTACAATTAATATACAAAAATACAAACTTTATTAATTGTGCGAATCAAGGGTTGAATAAATTATTTTTTTCAATTAACAACATTAAAACGCAGTCATGGTTCGACTACGTTCACCATGACCACCAGATTGCTCTTCTACATTTCGACATACTAAATGCGGCACTTCGCTCAGGGTTACCTTGAATGCGACTAATCTCATTGCGATTGATAATAAAACACTTAGAATATTATTTAACGTCAAACCTTGATTCGGATTAATTAATATTAATTTTATGCTAATTTTATATTTTCTTTAATTTTTTTGAAACCAATTCGTTTAATTGCCGAATTGCTGAAGAGATCGGAAAACATCTGCTCATCAAGCATTTCCCATTCTTTTCGTGTTATTTTTAATAATTTTGAATTGGGTTTAAATGATCCTTCATTTAAACCC
>JAAXXA010000659.1 GCA_013334735.1 Bacteroidota bacterium | reverse complement strand
TAAAATCTGACCTTCCCATTTCATTTTTTCAATGTTCATTTCATCAAGAGGAACATAAGCATCGCCTAAACTAGATTTTAATTTATCAAAGCGTTTCTGAAGAGCGTCAAGAATAGCCTGGGTGGAACTGCTCATTAAACGCTGGAAAAGAATCATTACAAAACCATATCCAATTCCTTCTAAGATTTTTTTAGGCCATCCAAGCAGAGAAAATAAATTACTAAGTTCTGTTCCTTTTAAAATTATTGGTTTGATAAAAGAAAAAGGGCAAAGTGGGTTTGGACAAGATCAGGATGATGTTGTTATTGCGCCATTCTCTAGTGTACAAAACAGAATAAGCGGAAATGATTATTTGCAACAAATATTTGTATCTGCTCAAAGCGAAAAACAAATTACATCTGCGGTGAATGAAATTAAGTATTGCTTACGTTTAAGTCACAAACTTTTTGATAATGAGGAAGATGATTTTAGTATAAATACGCAATCCGAAATTATGGAAACAGCCAAGAGCATTTCAGGTTCAATAACTCTTCTTTTAGCCGGTATTGCTGCAATATCTCTTATAGTTGGAGGAATTGGAATTATGAATATAATGCTTGTTTCCGTATCGGAACGAACTAAAGAAATAGGGATACGCCTCGCGATAGGAGCTACAACTTTTGATGTAATGCTCCAGTTTTTAATTGAATCATTAACATTAAGCATTACAGCCGGTATTATTGGTGTTATCTTTGGTTTAATTCTATCCTCACTTATTTCTTCATTTGCAAATATTATCACAATAGTTTCTTCTTCATCCATAATAATTGCATTTTTTGTTTGCACTCTTATAGGTATATTTTTCGGCTGGTATCCTGCCCGAAAAGCAGCAAGATTAAATCCTATAGAAGCATTGAGATATGAGTAAAAATAAATTTTTTACAATTATTTTTCAAACCTTTTAAGAACCAGTAACCTAACTAATGCTTACAAAACGGATTTTTATAATATTTTTTTTAACTTCATCAAATTTGATGATGAGTTGTAACAGCGATGAAAGATATTTGTTTCCTCCCAAGCCCATTTATGACTGTACTAACGATAAATTATGGGGACATCGCGTAAACACAGCTAAAGATGCTATAATCACTTTGCAAAATTTCAATGGAGTTGAAACTGATGTTTTTTATTTTAATGAAACTGATGAATATCAAACAGGACATGACTCTCCTTCGGGAATAAGTTTAGATTCATTTTTTGACAGCATTCCCAATCCTTCAAAATATTTTTATTGGATGGATTTTAAAAATCTTTCAAAAAATAATGCTTCGAACTCAGCAAATAAAATGAGACATATTATAGATAAATATCATTTGAATAATAAAGTTATTGTAGAATCAAGCGCAGCTGATTTACTGGAATATTTTAAGCAGAAAAACATATTTACAAGTTACTGGATTACGGACATTTCTGATAACGACTTTCAATTCCTTAACGAACTGGCACTTAAAAACAGGATACATAATAAAATTAAGAAACACCATTTTACAGCTATTTCGGCATATTACAAAATGTATCCATTTTTAAAAAAATATTTTAGCAACTATAATATACATTTATGGACAAATGGTCTGAATACTGAATCGGATAAAGATAAAATACGAAAATTATCATATAGGCATGATGTAAAAGTTATCCTTGTTGATTATACGGATAATTTTTTGGTCCGCTAATATCCACTTTGTTCAGATATATGTTAATCTGCATAGATAAAATTTCACACGCTATCTATGAATAAACAAACATAGTATATATTTTTTTTTATCAAAATGTAAAATATAGAAGTTTGTTTTGTAAAAAGTAAAAGTTTGTTTTCATGGGTTGCCATCCTGTTGGCAGATTGTTGGAATATTCGGGTTTGCCCTTTTTTCATAGGAATAATTCACTTCTGCCATAACAGGCATGGTACAAAATTAATTTATAATATGAATAAACGATTAATGATAATTAAGAACAAACTCGCTTTCGTGTTAATAATTATATTTTTTAATTCGTGTACATCTCAGCAAGCTGTTTACACAAGCTTTTGGCAAGCTAAAGATTTTACTTCCGCAGACATTAAGGAACCACAGGAACCTTTACGCTTTTGTGATAAAAAAAGCAAACTCCAATACACTATTACAAATGATGATAAAAATATATACATCTACCTCAAAGCAACAGATGAGCTATACCAGATGAAAATTATTCGTGCCGGAATGCAAATTAATATTGATACCACAGGTAAAGGAGAAAAACATATCAGTATTTCATTTCCTATTGCGAATAAAAAAAAGC
>JAAXXA010000114.1 GCA_013334735.1 Bacteroidota bacterium | reverse complement strand
CCTCTTTCTTCTCTAGCATTATAAAAAGTTTCTGCGCTTACTTCTTTGCCTTCAAGAATTAATTTACGTGTGCTTTCTCTATAAAGATTTTCGTATTGTGCAAACCATATTTTATGTACGTTATAAAAATCCGCTGCCGTCATTTTTTTATGTGTAATATTCAATTTTTCAATATCTTCAAAAACATCAACGCGGATTATTTTAAAGCCGGTTTTTTCAAGTAATTCAAGATTTTTTTCAAAGAAATTTCTAACTTCATCATCTGCTTGTTCAAGATATTTTTCGCTTGCAACCCCTATTACAGGGAGCTTTTCTGATATTAAAATATTATTTCGCCAGTTATTACAAAGCAGCGAAGCCGTGATTTTAATTCCTTCAAGGTCTTGTGTGAAAAAACCTACATGGTCAGCAGATTCAGAAAAAGGAATAACGCCATCAGTTGCTATCCGGCTATAACTCGGTTTAAAACCATATACTCCGCAAAATGAAGCAGGACGCGTAATTGAACCTATCGTTTGCGTGCCTAATGCCAGAGGAGTGTAACCGCAAGCTACTACTGCTGCCGATCCGCTACTTGAACCTCCGGGGGTATGATTAATATTGTGAGGATTACAGGTAGGTCCGGGTTCAAAATATGCAAATTCGGTAGTAACTGTTTTTCCAAGTATAAGAGCGCCGGCTTTTTTGAGAGTAGTAACAACCGAAGATTCCGCGCCTTTAAAAAGTTTAGAAGGAAGCTTAGAACCTGCGGATGTTTCAAATCCGTCAACTCTGAAAATGTCTTTTACTCCTATAGGAATTCCAAATAATGGAGGTCTTTTATTTATGTCGGGAAAAGTTTTTTTTAACTCTTCAGCTTCTTTAATAAGTCTTTCTCTTCTGTTGTTTTCGGGCAATAATGCTTTTACAAAAGGATCTGTTTTATCAATTCTGTCGCATAAAAGATTAATGTATTCAATTAAACTGATCTTTTTATTTTTTAGAGCATCAATGGATTCAGAAAGGAAATTTTTTGAAATGTACATTTTTATTAAACAATTAAAAATTACGAATTACGAATTAAAAATTACGAGTCCCGTAATTCGTAATTGAACATTCGTAATTAAATTAAAAAACCTGATTTTATAGACAAAGACTTAGAGAACCCCCTCTTCCTTCAGCTTCTCAACATCTTGTTTAGTCAATCCCAAATAATCTGATAATACTTCCACGTTATGTTCTCCTATATCGGGAGCCGGTTTGCGTGTAGTTTTTTCAGGCACGTTTGTCATTTTTATAGGGTTTCCGGCAATTTTAATTTTCCCTGCAAGTTTGTCTTCAACTTCAACGATCATATTTCGCGAAAGAATTTGCTTATCCTCAATAATTTTATCAACGGTATTAATAGGTCCGCATGGAACGCCTGCTTTATCAATAATGTCAAGCCATTCATCGGCTGTTTTGCCAATAAAAATTTTATCAAGAATTGTTGTCAACTCAAGTAGGTTATGGGTTCTGAGTTTATTTGTTAAAAACAGTTCGTGGCATACAAGCTCAGGTCTTTCGATTGCCTCACAAAATTTTTTCCAAAGAACATCATTACCTACAGCTATTACAAAATACTTATCACTCGCTTTAAATGCCTGAAAAGGAGTTATTGTAGGATGGCGGTTACCAAGAGGTTCGGGTGATTTATTTTCAACCTGAAAACGGGTAATTGCATTTTCGAGCATTGATACCTGGCAATCAAGCATGGCAATATCTATTTTTTGCCCTTCGCCTGTAATGGTTTTTTGATAAAGAGCTGCAATAATTCCAATAGCCGTATATAATGAAGCTGTGATATCTCCAAGCGACATACCAACGCGGGTAGGAGGTGTGTTGGGCCAACCTGTAATACTCATAATACCGCCCATAGCCTGAGCAAGAATATCGTAAGCTGCTTTTTTGGAATTAGGTCCGCTATGTCCAAATCCCGATGCTGCCGCATAAATAATACTAGGATTAATTGCTTTAAGTTCTTCATAGCTAAGTCCTAATTTTTCCATTGTTCCGGGACGAAAGTTCTCTATTATAACATCAAATTTTTTAATCAAATCTTTTAGAATTTGTTTTCCTTTTTCAGATTTAAGATTAATGGAAATGCTTTTCTTTTCGCGGTTTATACTTAAAAAATAAAGACTTTGTCCGTTTTTAAAAGGACCAAAACAACGTGCATCATCGCCGGTTTCAGGCACTTCAACTTTTACAACCTCTGCTCCCAGATCGCTTAATATCATTGTGCAAAATGGTCCTGCCAGAACTCTGGTAAGGTCTAGTATTTTAACGTTTTCTAATGGTTTCATAAATTGTAAAATGTAAAAATGTTTTTCAAAAGTATATAGAATCTTGATAAATATGCAAAAAGCAAAGATATTTAGATTCTGTTATACTGAGCGAATGAATTTGTTTTTTTTAAATTCATTCAGTCGAAGTGTACAATATTTTTTTTGAAATTTTCAAGAAAAAGCTTTTTTAAGAATATTAGAAACTGTTTTGAATTTTTATTTTACATACCTTTTACTACTAATCGTTAAAGTCACTCTGAGCCGTTCGTCATCCTTAGGAGCGAAGCGTCTCGAAGGATATGAACGTGTCGAAGAGTGGCTATTCGGTCGACTTCGACTCGCTTCTCCTTCAACTAATGTTTCAGGATAATCGGCTCAGCCTGACCTCATAAAAATGTCATTTTAGAAACTTTGAAATTTCAAAACAGTTTCTAGTAATTAAATTAATTTTTGTTACTGTTACCCATTGATAAAAAGGAATAGGCATATTGGTTTTAAAAATTGTTTATAATTCTTGAAAATTAATATGAAATTTAATACAATCGTTATGTTATAGTGGTTAAATTTGTCAACTAATTTCAGACAATATCTGAGAATGTAATTTTAAAATGAAAGCGCCTTATTCAAACAGGAAATATGTAATTAATATAATCATACTTTTCATAGGTATTGTTTTCATATTGAGACTTTTTTACTTACAGGTTATTGATGATGATTATAAAGTATCCGCTAACAACAATGCGCTTAGGCTTATTACTGATTTTCCGGCAAGAGGCTTGGTTTACGATAGAAACGGAAAACTTTTGGTTTACAATGAAGCCACTTACGACCTTATGGTAATTCCTCAACAGGTTAAAAACATTGATACGACAGCTTTCTGCAAACTAATAGGAATAAGCAAAGCCATATTCATATCGAGGATGACAAAAGCAAAAAAATATTCCCGTTATGCTCAGTCAATTTTCGATCGGGAAATTTCTAAAGAAACTTATGGATATATTCAGGAAAAGCTATACCAATTTCATGGATTTACTATTCAAGCACGAACATTAAGAAAATACCCCCTTAACACGGCAGCACATACTTTAGGATATATTGGCGAGGTTGGACCGGAAATAATAATCAATAACAGGTACTATAAATCGGGCGATTATATTGGCGCCAGCGGAATTGAAAAAAGTTATGAAGTTGAATTACGCGGCAAAAAAGGCATGAAAATAATGATGGTTGATGCTTTCAACAGGGAAAAGGGAAGTTTTCGCGATGGTATGTACGATACTGTTTCGGTAGCAGGTAAGGATTTATTCACTACTCTTGATGCCGAACTACAAATTTATGGCGAAAAACTAATGAGCAACAAAAACGGAAGTATTGTTGCCATTGAGCCACAAACCGGAGAAATACTTGCATTAGTTTCAAGCCCTGCTTACGATCCAAACCTTTTAGCAGGAAGAGACAGATCAAAAAATTATTTTACGCTTTTAAATGATAAAAAAAACAAACCTTTATATAATAGGGCTTTGATGGCGCAATATCCTCCAGGTTCAACTTTTAAAATATTAAATGCGCTTATTGGCGAACAATTAGGAGTTATTAACGTGGATACGCGATTCCCATGCAGCTTAGGTTTTCACATGGGCAATGTGAATGTAAAATGTCATAATCATCCTTCGCCATGCAACCTTGAGGAATCAATACAACATTCATGTAATTCATATTACAGCTATACTTTTAAAGCTATTATTGAAAAATCGGGCTATAAAAGTACAAGAGAGGCTTTTAATAAATGGCGACAATTAGCTATGACATTTGGTTTTGGTAAAAAATATTTCAACGATTTACCAAATGAATTATCAGGGAATATACCAACCCCCGAACATTACGATAAATTACACGGCAAGAACAGATGGAGGGCTTTATCAATTATTTCAATTGGAATTGGACAGGGAGAAATTTTAGTTACGCCATTACAACTTGCTAATTTCACCGCTATCCTTGCAAACAAAGGGTATTATTTTATTCCGCATATTGTAAAAGGTATTGGTAAAAATAAAATTATTGATAAAAAATTTACTACCAAACAATACGCTTCAGTAGATTCAAAATATTTTGAACCTGTACTTGAGGGAATGTTTCAGGTTGTTGAAGCAGGAACAGGTAGGGGCGCTAAAGTTGAAAAAATAAAAATGGGTGGTAAAACAGGAACAGCACAAAACCCCCATGGTGAAGACCATTCAATATTTATTTTGATAGCTCCAATGGATAATCCTAAAATTGTAGTTTCTGTTATTGTTGAAAACGGTGGTTGGGGCGCTACATGGGCAGTACCTATAGCCAGCCTGATGGTTGAAAAATATCTTTACGGAAAAGTAAAACGGGAAGATCTGGAAAAACGAATGATGGAAGGAAAAGTTTATTATTAAAAAATCAGCGGCAGCAGCGATCCATGAGAGATAGCAAAAACATATTTCATAACATTGATTGGACTACAGTCATATTGTACATAACCCTTGTTATTATTGGTTTTGTGAATATTTATGCTTCATTATATAATGAAGATGCCCAAAGTATTTTCGATTTTTCGGAAAATTATGGCAAACAGTTAATTTGGATATTATGCGCTTTTGTTATTTCTTTGATAATTTTGATGACCGACATAAAATTTTTCCCGACATTTTCGTATCTCATTTTTGGAATTCTTTTATTAATGCTTGTTGCAGTATTATTTTTAGGTTCGGCTACTGCCGGATCAAAATCATGGTTTCTTATCGGAAGTTTTAAATTACAACCATCTGAGTTTGCCAAATTTGCAACAAGTCTGGCTATTGCAAAATATCTGAGTTCGATGAATATCAGAATACAAGATGTTAAAACAAAATTTATTACCTTTCTAATTATTGGTATTCCTGCACTTTTGATTCTTTTACAAAACGACACAGGTTCGGCAATAGTTTACGTTTCTTTTATTTTTGTTTTATACAGGGAAGGTCTTTCGGGAAATGTTTTAATTATCGGATTGATAATTATAGTACTATTTTTTCTCGCTCTTTTAATAAATCAGTTTATTATTATTGGCTTGTTGGCGGCAATAACATTAGTGTTGTTTAAATTTATTCGTAAGAAGACAAGAGAAATAACCACTCTTTTGGCTTTATTTATTGGAGCGGCAGGTTTTGTATATTCGGTTGATTATGTTTATGAACACGCATTAGAACCACATCAGAAACAAAGAATTGACGTGTTGTTGGGAAATAATTCCGATTTAAAAGGAGCAGGATATAATGTTAATCAATCAAAAATTGCTATTGGCTCAGGAGGTTTTTTAGGCAAAGGTTTTTTAAAGGGAACACAAACCAAATTCGATTTTGTGCCAGAGCAAAGTACCGATTTTATTTTTTGTACAATAGGCGAAGAATGGGGATTTTGGGGTAGTACGCTTGTTATAATTCTATACGTCTGGCTTTTTCTGAGAATAATAATGATGGCAGAACGGCAAAGATCGTCTTATGCCAGAATTTACGGGTATGGTGTGGCATCCATACTAATTTTCCATTTTGTAATTAATATAGCAATGACTATAGGTCTTGCGCCTGTTGTTGGGATTCCATTACCTTTTATAAGCTATGGCGGATCTTCGCTATGGAGTTTTACTTTGCTTCTGTTTGTTTTTATCAAGCAAGATGCAAACAGACTTCAGTTATTATAATACTTTTCTATAATAATATTACCAGGTAATTATTACTTTTCCGTTTCCGCTCTGATATCCATCTGTATATGTAGTATTAGAAGTATTTGTAGTTGTTACATAACTTGAACCGCCGCCACCGCCGCCACCGCCATTGTTACCACAACCTTGTGGAGATCCTCCACCACCCCAATAACCGCCGCCACCACCGCCGCCACCGCCACCGTTACTACAGTTACCACCTGTACCGGCACCTCCGTAACCACTGCCTCCGCTACTACCTCCTGTGCCACCAGCTGTTGCTGTACCACCTGAACCAGAACCACAACCACCACCATTATTTGTATTACCACTGTAACCTAAAGTACCACCATTTCCGCCGTCACCGCCAGGGCTTCCAGCAGCATTTCCAGATCCTCCTCCTCCTCCGGCAACTATAATTCTGTTTGCCAAAGCAGTTCCTCCAAACCGAATATCTGTGCCACCACCACCACCACCACCACCACAGCTGGCTGTAGCGCCACCACCGTTATATCCTCCACCTGTTCCACCTACATTAATATTTAGTACTTGACCACCTGAAACGGAAAGTACTGTCTTTACACGACAACCTTTACCGGGTATTCCTGAGCCTCCTGTTCCTCCTGCACCATAAGCTTCAATCAGGATACAGCTTATGCCAGTCGGTACTGTCCATGATGTATAGCCGGGTGTAGTATAAAAAGCAGTAGATCCTACAGTTAGAATCATTGAACTTGAAGCTGTACAAGTATTGGCATCCGTAACGGTTACTACGTAGGTAGTTGTAGATCCGGCAGAAGCAGTTGGATTTGTAACAGTAGCGCTTGATAAAGTAACAGAAGGACTCCACAAATATGAATAAGGAGCTAATCCTCCGGAAACAGTGGCAGGACCTATTACTGTGGAAGAAGTACATGGAGAACCAGTACTTGTCATATTCGAACCGGCATTTGCTGTAACCCTTGATACTGCCACACTACTTGTTGCAGTGCAACCCTTGTTGTCAGTAACTGTTACAGTATATGATGCAGGTGTACCACACTGAGCTGTAGGATTAGAAACTGTTGCACTGGATAAATTGGTTGCAGGACTCCATAAATATGTATAGGGACTTGTTCCTGCTGATGCAGTGGGGCTACCGCCTATTGCAGCTCCGTTAACCACAGTAGGACCTGCGCTGGCTATAAGTGATGTTACAGTTACAGCCAGAGTACTTGCTCCTCCAAGACCACAAGTATTGCTGGCAGCTACGCTTATATTACCTGAAACGGCATTACAGGCAAAATTAACAATTATGGTATTAGTTCCCTGCCCTGATGTAATAGTAACTCCCGACGGAACAGACCATGTATAAGACCCACTTCCTGAAATAGAATATGTTACTGTTTGCTGATATGGATAAACTGAATTTAAACCTGTAATACCTCCGGGTGTGTCAGCTAAAGGTTTCATCGTAACGGCAAGACAACTTTGACCGCTTGTTTCGCAAGCATTACTGGCGTTTACACATACATTTCCTGAAATACTGCTAAAAGTTGCAGTTATGGATGTTGTACCTTGCCCCGAATTTATTGTTGCACCTGACGGTACTGTCCATGTGTAATAATTGGCTCCTGTTACCGGAGATATTGAGTAAGTTCTACTTTCTCCTTCACAGAAATAAGTTGATGCAGGGCTGCTTGTAATATCTTTTGGATTGGGAAGAGCTTTACTCATCGAAATCCAGCAAGTACCATTATAAAAATCAACTGAACCACAATCGGTGTTATATATTTGCAGACCTGTTGCAGGCGAAGAAATTAAATTTCGCTGATCCGTAGTCATGTTTGGCATTCGCATTCCTTTTGTAGTGCTACTTACATCCAATATTGCAGAACTTGAAGGATTTGAAGTACCTATTCCAACATTACCCGATTTGCTTATTTTCATCCTTTCGGTATTATTTGTTTTCATTACCCAAGACCTGTCATCTGTGGTACCTATAAAATTTGTGGTTGTATCTGTGCCTGCATTACCACTT
>JAAXXA010000658.1 GCA_013334735.1 Bacteroidota bacterium | reverse complement strand
TTTGAAAATTATATAATTGTTCCTATTGAGATAAAACCTTATAGTAAAAAAAATATTATTATAAGTTATTCTCAAAAAATTATTGATTCTTCAGCTGTATATATTTTAACTACAACAAAATCATGGAATCTGCCTTTGAAAAAAGTTAAATACATTATTGAAACAATTAATGACTATCCTAAAGTATTTATTTCTCTTACTCCTAATAAAATAAAAAGGACGAAATACAAATCGATTTATGTTATAAAAAAACGAAATTTCATGCCTTCTGAAGATTTATATATTTGCGTTCACAGATGTCCGGTAAAAATATTTTTAATATTATGAATCTAACTATTTTCAACATATTTTTTATATTTCGCCACCTACGGGGCTTAATTTTGTCTTTTGATTATTTTTCTACAAATATTTCGCCTCTAACGAGGCTGAAAAAAGTACCGTAGGTACGTAATCTTTATAGAATAATCAATTACGAAAATTGTCAGAGTGCCGTAGGTACGTAATATAAAAAAAATAAAAAATTTAACCGGACAATAGCGATTTGCATTGAATTTTTTGTTTATTTTAGGCACTGATTATTTAAAATAAAAAATAAGTTTCTAATTATGAAAGATTTTGACAGCTTACTCAATCCTAATCCTTTGGTAACATACCTTGATAAATGCCCTGCTGATTTTACAAAAGCAGATATCATAAAGTATATAGAAAATAATGGTATTGAAATGGTTAATTTCAGGTATGTAGGTGAAGACAGCAGGCTTAAGGAATTAAATTTTTCAATAAACAATAAAAAACATCTCGATTCTTTTTTGTCGTCAGGTGAAAGAGTTGACGGTTCAAGTTTATTTTCGAATATCGAAGCAGGCTCCAGCGATCTTTATGTAATGCCTCGTTTTAAAACAGCCTTTTTAAATCCTTTTACCGAAATACCAACTATTGATATACTTTGCTCATATTTCAATAAAGAAGGTAATCATCTGGCAAGTTCACCCGAGTATATTTTAAGAAAAGCGCAGCAAACATTAATATCTCAAACAGGATTTTCGTTCGAGGCAATGGGAGAACTTGAATATTATATTATGAGTGAAAATCAAGGATTGTATCAGATAGCAAATCAAAAAGGTTACCATGAATCAGCTCCATTTACAAAATGGGATAAATTACGTAAGGAAGCAATGCGCGCTATTACACAAGCCGGAGGTCTTATTAAATATGGTCATTCGGAAGTGGGATATTTTAACATTGATAATACTTATTACGAGCAGAACGAAATAGAGTTTTTACCTACTAATGTTGAAGATGCGGCCGATCAACTTATTATTGCAAAATGGATAATAAGAATGATAGGTTATAAATATGGCTTACCTGTTAGCTTTGCGCCCAAAATCACTGTAGGTAAAGCCGGAAGCGGTTTACATATACATACACGTTTAATAAAAAATGGTAAAAACGCTATGGTTGAAAATGGTCAGCTTTCCAATAATGCAAAGCGTGCTATTGCAGGCTACCTTTCTCTTGCGCCATCATTAACAGCTTTTGGCAATACAATACCCACTTCATATTTAAGGCTTGTACCCAATCAGGAAGCGCCAACTAACATTTGCTGGGGCGATAGAAATCGTTCGGTACTTGTAAGAGTTCCATTGGGCTGGACAGGGAATACAAATATGCTCAAAGATGCAAATCCATTAGAATTGCCTGATAATACAGACTATTCCGACAAACAAACTGTTGAATTCAGATGTCCTGACGGCTCTGCCGACATATACCTCTTACTTGCAGGTCTTACTGTTGCTGCCCGACACGGATTAGAAATGGAAAATGCTCTTGAATTTGCTCAGAAATCTTACGTGGATGTAAATGTTTTTAAAGATGAATTTAAAGAAATTACAAAAAATCTGGCGCAGCTACCTTCTTCCTGTTCCGAATCGGCAGATTACTTAAAAAAACAATCGGATATTTATAAAAAATATGATGTGTTTTCGCAAGCTACTATTGATGGTATTATTAATAAACTAAAAAACTACGACGATAAAAATCTCAGAAAAACAATTAAAGATAATCCTTCTGAGATTGAAAGATTAGTTGAGGAATATTTACATTTTGCTTAAAAATACTGATTTTTATCTTAATTTGCCCTCTCTGACTTTTCGGAGGGGGCTTAAAGAAAATATTTTAAAATTCAGTATTTAGAGCATGAACTTCTATTCCCGCCCCCCCATTTCCGCCGTTTTGTGAAGCAGATTTAATATTAGTTCCGGTACCACCTGCATTTAAGCCGCTTCCTCCTCCACCTCCTCCATAAGCATAAGTGGATGAT
>JAAXXA010000657.1 GCA_013334735.1 Bacteroidota bacterium | reverse complement strand
GTCTGGGAACATTCTTTACGACAATCGGTTCGCGAAAAATAGTTCCATCAAGGATGTTACGGATGGTCCCGTTAGGAGATTTGTACATTTTCTTTAAAACAAATTCCTTTTACATCATGAAAATTTCCTTTACATTCAATTGTTGTTAGTAATTCTTTAATCGTATTTTCACCTTCTCCAATAACAATGAAATCAATATTAAGATCTTCAATCGTTTCTTCTGGTAAGATTGAACCATGAGGCCCTCCAATGATGATAATTAATTTAGGTAATATTTTTTGTAACGCCTCAACAGTAGCTTTAATTCTGCTGTAAGCAGGTGTAAATCCTGTAATTCCTACAATATCAAATTTTTCTTCTTTTGCTTTTTGAGCAATCATTTCCGAAGTAAAATTCTGAACAGGAGCATCAATCACTTCAACATAGTGATTAATATGTCTGACTGCAGCAGCTATATATGCCAACCCAAGGGGTTCAGCATCTCCGCCGAAATGTTTAAGTTTTTTCCCATATCTATCTTCCAGAGAATATGGTGGTGTTGTAAGTAATACTTTCATGCTTTATAAATATATTAATTTGCCATCTATAATAATATTCTGAAAATATCTCACTTGCTAGTTAAACTATATTTATTTTTATACAGAATGTTTCAGCAAACAAAATATTTATCAAAGTCAATAATACTCACTCAAGAACAAATTATTCTGTTCCTTGCTACTATAATGCATTATACAATTTTAAAATATTTTAGGTATTTTATTAATCCTTCTAATTGTGTTTTCAAAATCAATTCCAATAGTATTACAGTACCAATTAATAGCATTCCAACGAGGCAAGTTTTCTTTTTCGCATTTTTTTAATGCTTCTTCCCTGGAAATTGCACCTTCTCTTATAAGATTGCTTCGCAAAGTATCATTTTCAGTAAATCCTGTAACTATATAATAGATGTAATTATAAAAAGCCGCTGTACCATCACCAATGCGCCATGTAGAATCGTATTCCGGCTCGGTTTCCCAATGATATTCATTTAAAAGTAAATTTTCAATTTCTTTTTCATTCCATGAAATATAGTCATAAATATTCAAGTGATTATGTTTATGACCATAAAAAATAAAAAATGCAGCAAAAGTATCAAATAATGATTTGTTAATAAAAGCAGGATTTTTTAAAAATTGTCCTACGTAAAAATACAAAATTCTAATTTTATTTTGGATTGTCATATTATATGCCATTGAACCATTCAACTGTTGTCGTGCACCGGTAAATTCTACTTTAAAACCTGTTTTTTCAAAATGGTTTTCACCCATTATCAGTAATGGCAAATTATATTGTTTTTGCAATTTTGAAGCAAAATAAAAATACTGTTTGTCGCCGGCCATAAACAAAGGAATAGTTCCAAGAGAGGGCTTGTTAAGCCATGCCAATACATTCTTGCGTATATTGATTCTTTTCTTTCGGATATCAGCAGAAATCAGAATATGTTCTATTCCCATCTTACCACACATTCGGGCTTGGTTGCGTCGTGCAAGGTCGGTTAGCATACCCCAATCGTACGAATATGCTAAAGGAGTAAGCCCCAAAATATTTTTAATCACATGTAGAGAATAACTACTATCGCGTCCTCCGCTAAAAGCTACTATACAATCAGGTTTACCATTATTTTTTTTAAAGGGAGCAATTTTTTCTTTTAATGCCTCTATTCCCAAGGGTTGCTGTTTGATGTACGAATTGCATTTGTTACAAACGCCTTTTTCGTCAAATTCAATAAATGGAAATGTTTCAGGTAAAAGACACTTATTACAGCGTTTTAATGTTGCATTTTTTTCTTTGCAAAAATTATAATGTTCAATAAATACTTGAGGTACACTTATATTATAGTGATTAAGGCTGGTGTTTATATAGTTGCCTTTATTATTTAACTCCGTGGTTAATTCATTAATTTGCAGTAATGTTTTTAATGCAATTTCGTTGTTAAAGTTGCTTTCGGAATTTTTAAAATCAATAACGCTTATAGATAATGTAGATATATCCAATAATAATGCATTATTAGGATTTAACTGTTTTATTAAATGGCTATTTATTTTAAGTTTTTCTTTTTTAATCAGAGTTTTCAATATCAACGATTCCGATGCAAAAATAAAAGTATTGTCAGTATTTATAAAGTATAGCGAGCCATTATTACTTGCTAATAAAAGGTTTTGCATATAATTAAAAAGCAAAGCAATATTTCCCATGCCTTCAATTTCTGAAAAGATTTTTTTAATTGAAACGGAAAGAGAAAACTTTTCAGATTTATATAAATTAAGCAAGCTGGGGAATAT
>JAAXXA010000656.1 GCA_013334735.1 Bacteroidota bacterium | reverse complement strand
CATTGGTTAAGTATTTATTATTTTTTTTAATTTTAAATTATGCTTACACTAATTACCATAGCAGCCACAGGGATTATCATTCTATATACTACTTTTTTCAAAAGCAGAAAATTGCTTGTCCCTATTGCTATTACAGGAGCTTTAACCGCGCTTGCCTTTAACATTTCCGATTGGAATACAAATCAGTTATTGTTTAATAACATGATGAAAATTGATAATTATTCCGTAGCTTTTAATAGTGTAATGATATTGTCGTTAATACTAATTTTACTTCTCTCGCATCAATATTTCAAGGGCGTTGATAAAAATGTGTCGGAGATTTATTCTCTTTTATTTTTTTCTTTTACCGGCGCATGCTTGCTCACATCATTTAATAATTTTACGATGCTGTTTATTGGCATAGAAACAATGTCAATTCCTTTGTATGTACTTGCAGGAAGTAAAAAATTCTCTATCCGTTCAAACGAAGCTTCATTCAAATATTTTATAATGGGATCTTTTGCAACAGCAATTTTTCTGCTTGGAGTAGCTTTGGTTTATGGCGTTACCGGTTCTTTTAATATGTCTGAGGTTTCTGAATACATTTCTGCTACTGCAAAAATATCTTCTTTAATGAAACTTGGAATTTTATTTATTGTTATAAGTATAGGTTTTAAAATAGCCGCTGCGCCTTTTCATTTCTGGGCTCCCGATGTATATGAAGGATCACCCACATTAGTTACCACGTACATGGCAACAGTGGTAAAAGTTGCAGGAATAGCAGCTTTGCTAAGGTTACTTACAGGATGTTTTATAGGAGCTGCTGCCGAATGGCAACATATTTTGGAAGCATTTATTATCCTCTCCTTTGTTATTGGAAACTTTGGCGCGATACAACAGCAATCGGTTAAAAGAATGCTGGCTTATTCGAGCATTTCTCATACAGGGTTTATGTTGCTGGCAATAATTGCCATTAATCAGTTTTCTGCTTCATCTTTACTTTATTATTCTTTATCATATTCTCTTGCAACCATCGCTGCTTTCGCGGTTTTAATACTTGTTAAAAATTATAAGAACTCAGATGCATCTTATGAATCATTTAACGGACTTGCAAAACATAATCCTTTTCTTGCATTTGTTATGTTGACAGCTATGCTCTCAATGACAGGAATTCCAATTACCGCGGGTTTTTTTGCAAAATATTATGTATTCCTTGCTTCTGTAAAATCAGGTTATTCGTGGCTTGTGATATGCGCTATAATAGCAGCTCTTGTAGGAGTAGCATACTATTTTAGAATTATCATTAATATGTATTACAAAGAAAGTAATTCCGAAAAAATAATAAAAGATAATTATTTTGTAATTTCTTTAATAATAGCCACTGCAATAACTCTTGCTGTTGGGATACTTCCTCAATTTATAATTGGATTGATTTAGTTGAATTTTTTTAAAATGCTAATACAAATATGCCGACTATATATATTAAAAAAAGTATCGTAGTTAAAGGATATTATAAAAATAAAATTTCATCTGACTATTTCAATAAAATTGCATCCATTTTTGTATTTTTGTATAAAAATAATTTATTCTAAAAAGAAGTTATTATGAAATTCGATCCGGCATCAAATTTACAGGACCTATTACAATTCGGAGAATACGGCGATGTTAATCCCTCAATTACTGATTCAGCTACATATACTTTTTTGAAAGCGAAAACTATGGAAGCTACTTTTGCAGGAAATGGCGAAGGTTGTTATTTATATTCACGACACTGGAATCCAACCAACAAATGCCTTTCCGATGCTTTAGCAGCTATGGAAGGAACAGAGGCGGCATGGGTTACATCATCGGGAATGAGCGCTATTACAAGCAGTATTTTTCAGATTTGCAGCGCCGGAGATCATATTGTTTCTAGCAATACCATTTATGGAGGCACTTTTGCTTTTCTAAAAAACTACCTGCCTAAATTCAATATAGAAGTAACATTTGTTGATATTACAAATATCGAATCTGTAAAAAAAGCAATCCGTCCTAATACTAAAATTGTTTATACTGAAACCATCACCAACCCTATGTTGCAGGTTTCGGATATTCCTTCTATTGCGAAAATTACCAAGAACAAACAAATTAAACTGATTGTTGACAATACATTTGCGCCAATGATTGTAAGTCCTGCTTTATTAGGCGCTGATATTGTTGTTTATAGCCTTACTAAATTCATTAATGGGAAAAACGATTGTATTGCAGGTGCAATCTGTGGTTCGCACGAATTTATTAATTCACTTTGCGATGTTAATATTGGAACGGCAATGCTCCTTGGTCCTGTTTTAGACACATTACGCT
>JAAXXA010000655.1 GCA_013334735.1 Bacteroidota bacterium | reverse complement strand
GTTAGCGGTATTGTAAGATCCTGTGGTGTTGGTAAAAAGCGCTTGATAACCGTTGGCGGCATTGTTAATTCCCTCTGTGTTGGAGGAAAGCGATTGATAACCGTTAGCAGTATTGTATGCCCCTGTAGTGTTAGACTTATAACCAAAAGAAGTATTTGAATTCCCAACATCAATTATACCCGATTGATTGTTGTTAACTTTTATAATTAAGTTTATACTATCAGTAGTGCCGATAAAATTCGTTCCTGCTACTGTGCCGGAATTGCCTGTTAAGCCCCAAGCGTTTAAAGAACCATCTATGCCGGTAGCTCCTGTTGCGCCTGTTGCACCAATTGTTCCATTATCTCCGGTAGCGCCTGTAGCGCCTATTTCACCTGTTGCGCCAGTGTTCCCTTGTGCGCCTGTTGGTCCTGTATTTCCGGTTGTACCGATAGGAATACCATCTATAGAATAGGTTTGTCCTGTTGGAATATCAATACTCCCGCCGGCGCTGATTTTTACTTTATTATCACTTATATTTATCTGTGAATAGCAAATAGATATTGAAATTGAAAATACTAAAATAACTAAAAATGTTTTTTTCATAATTTTATTTTTTTTATTGATTAACTTTATATACAACACCATTCCAAACAAAAGTTTTATAATTTTTATTTGATGCATCTGCTAATGCTTCTTCGTAAGTAGTATCAGCATTACTGTAAATGTGTTTTTCTTCAATGTTATTCGCGGATAAAAAATCAGGTAAATTATTACTCATTACATATCCCTGCATATTGGCAGACGTAACCTTGCCTGCAGGCGTATATATGTCCTGCCCGTAAATAATATTACATTCCTCTAAGGTTGTAACATTAACATAGTTACCGGTTTCACTGATTACTTTAACAAATATCTGAGAGTACCCTGTTAAGCCTGTTGCTAAAAATAAAATAGTTAATAGTTTTTTCATATTCAATTATTTTAAGATATAATTACTGTCCAGCCCTTAGCTGTTGCTATTGCCGTGTTACAAGAAGCAGCGCCGGGATTTCCCGCCACGTTTATTGTCTTATCCGTTACTGTTGGTAATGCTGTAAATATTCCATCTATTGTTGAAGCGTTTAAAGCGTTCCAGCGAATATCAATTTGCGGACTGCTGCCTGAAAATAAACTGTTAGCCCAATCAATATTTATGGTAGTTAATTGACTACGTACCGTGTTAGATGTTCCTGTTAACAAAAATGATGAACATCGTAAAGTTGGTTGATTAAAAGTTACCATATTACGGACAACGCTACTAAAAGGGATACTGTTTGTAGAGTAAGTTGTAACAGAAGGTATTGTTGTAAGTGCAAAATCATTATTATATGCTGTTGTCATATTATTTAGCGAACTCATAGAAGTGGCGCCTGTAACGGATACAAGATTTGTACAACCACTAAATAGCCCATTTATACCATTACCTGAGCCAAAATACAATAAACTATTTAATATTGCAGGTAATTCAATATTTGTTAATGAAGTACAATTTTGAAAACCCGATGAAGTAGTAGTGCCGCCAAAATTAACCAAACTATTCATTTGAATAGGCATTGTTACTTTATATAAAGATGAACAACCACTAAAAGCACTATATATATTATTAGAAAAATTAACCATTTTATTCATATATTTTGCCAATATAACTTCTTTTAAAGTAGTTGTATGATAATAAGTAACAGATGTTAGTGATGAACAATAATAACTATTTGCATAAACCAGAGTTGTATATGAATTTGACAAATAACACACTAAAGAAGTTAATCCTTTTGTTCCAAAATTTATTATTTTCCAATTGTTGATCGTTGTAGTTGTACTTGCGTGTTTTTCAACAGTAAATGTTAGAATGGCATTAGAAGATGAGGTTGCATAAATCCTAATCTTATATGTATAATATCCTTCTGCACATAATTTCCCTGTACCGCTTGGTATTTGCATACTAATTTTCCCGCCGCTTGCAGTAGCTCCATAAGTAGATAACACTGTTGTGCCATTTGAACCGCCTATTAATTGAACATTATAAGTTCCGCTATTCGCTACCGTACAAGTGAACGAAGTATATCTATCCCCTTCGTCTGTGGCGAGTATCCATATTTCGTTATCGGCAACATTATTTACCGGTATCCAGTCTCCCCGTTGTACGTATGTAAAATTATTTGCATCGTGAGGCGTATAAAGTATTTTGCCGCTTGCATCCGTTAATATCTTGCCTCCGCTTGAAATGAATTTATTTACTGTTTGTCCAATAGACAAAAAAGAAATGAAGAATAATATTACTGCAAATAGTTTTTTCATAATTAAT
>JAAXXA010000654.1 GCA_013334735.1 Bacteroidota bacterium | reverse complement strand
CCTGAACAGAATGTGGTTGTTGCAGGGGTACTGGTTATTGGATCGGGGTCTGGAATGGATTTACTCATTGAAACCCAACATGTGCCATTATAATAATCTATATATCCACAATCTGTATTATATATTTGTAACCCTGTGGCTGGTAAAGAAATTGCATCACGTTGAGTTGTAGTCATATTTGGCATTCGTACACCTTTTGTTGTACTACTTACATCTAATATTGCTGAATTTGCAGGTGTTGTTGTTCCTATTCAAATATTACCGTTTTTGCTTATTTTCATACGTTCGGTATTATTTGTTTTCATTACCAATGCCTGCGCATCTGTAGTTCCTATAAAATTTACTAAGGAATCTGTTCCTGAATTACCGCTTGTTGACCAACCGCTGCCGCTGCCTGTTGAAAATCTTACCCATTTAGAAGCTGTTCCATCCCAGTAATAAAAACCGGGAGTAACATCTCCCACCGTTACTGAATCATAAACTAATAAACTGTTTACAGGATTTGTAATAGGCGCAGATGACGTTGTGCTTGTTAGAGCAACTCTCGGTATCCGCATTCCCTGATTTATAGAACTTACATCTAACATTGCCGAATTATCAGCTGCGCCTCCGGTTGAGTTGATTGCTACTCCTCCGCTCTGTGCAAACAAGAAGTAAGGGGGAAATATTAAGTTTAAAGTTAACAAAAAACAAAAAGAACATTTCGAAATGATTGAGATAAAAAAGAGTCTATTATTTTTCATAAATTATTTTTTTTTAAAACGAAAATACTAAAATCAGGCTTAAAAATTACACAAATTTATTAAATATTTTATTAAGCAACAAACATTTCAGGCTTTTTTATGTTAATTTGAAATAAATGTCAATGTTTTTCCTTATAAAAGAGCATACAAATACATTGGTTCTATGTAAAACTATATTTTCTGTTTCAGTTTATATTATTTAATTAACGCATTTTAACCAAAAGAGAAAAATATGATTATAGATAAATAAAAAATATTTTTTACTTTTACATTTATTATAATGCAAATTAACAAATGAGAAGACTACCAATATTGGGTTCTATTATAAAAAGCGCTATTGAGTTAAGAAGTAAAATCCCCTTAGATTCGTTGCGACCAAAAGCTTATTCTGCTCAAAAACGAACATTAAAAAAGCTTTTAAGAAAAGCTAGTATTACTGCTTTCGGCGAACATTATCAATTTTCGGAAATATTGAAAAAAAAAGATGTGGTAAGCGCTTTTCAGGAAAAAGTACCCATATTCGATTATAATTCTATTTTCAAAAAATGGTGGTATCGTTCCATTAACGGGGAACCCTTTGTATGCTGGCCCGGGAAAATTAAATATTTTGCTCTTAGCTCGGGTACTTCAGAATCATCCAGTAAGTATATTCCTGTTACTAATGATATGTTAAAAGCCATAAAAAAAACCAGCACACGACAAATTTTTTCTCTTGCTCAATATAATTTTCCAAAAGAATTTTATGAAAAAGGAATACTTATGTTGGGAGGTAGTACTCATTTACAGTACAACGGAACTTATTACGAAGGCGATCTTTCAGGAATAACCGGAGGAAATATACCTTTTTGGTTTCAGTATTTTTACAAACCGGGCAAAAGAATTTCAAAAGAACGCGACTGGACCACAAAACTTGAAGAAATTATTAAAAAAGCGCCCGACTGGGATATCGGTGTTATTTGCGGTGTTCCTGCATGGATACAGATTTTATTAGAAAAAATTATCGAAAGATACAACTTAAATAACATTCATGATATCTGGCCAAACTTTTCAATTTATGTTCACGGGGGAGTTTCTTTAACTCCATATACCAAAGGCTTTGAGAAATTGCTGGGGCATAGTATTACATATATTGAGACATATCTGGCATCTGAAGGATTTATTGCATACCAGAGTCGCCCCGATACAAATGCTATGGAACTTGCTATAGATAACGGTTTGTTTATGGAATTTGTTCCTTTTACAGAAGAAAATTTTGATTCAGATAATAACATTAAAAGTAATGCTGAAATTCTATCAATAAAAGATGTAACAGAGGGCAGGGAATATGCATTATTAGTTTCTTCCTGCGCCGGTGCGTGGCGCTATCTTATTGGGGATGTAATTAAATTTACATCCATTAAACATAATGAAATAATAATTACCGGTAGAACCAAACATTTTTTAAGCCTTTGCGGGGAGCACCTTTCGCAGGATAATATGAACCGCGCAATACAAATGCTTGAAGAAAATCTAAATATTGAAGTACGCGAATTTGCTGTTGCAGGTATTAAATACAATTCGATGTTCGCTCATAAATGGTATATC
>JAAXXA010000653.1:1023-2328 GCA_013334735.1 Bacteroidota bacterium | reverse complement strand
CAGGGGAAGAGATGATTCATGGGAAAAAGCAATTAAAGCAATTCAACTAATTGTTAAGGAATATGGACCTGTGTATGATGTGGTAACTTGCGTAAATCAAAAAAATTTTGAAGAGCTTGAACGACTAAGAGATTTGCTAATTGAAGAAGGTGTAAAAAAATGGAGATTATTTACAATTTCCCCTATTGGCCGAGCATCCGAAAATCCTTTGCTTGATTTTACAAATGAACAATTCCGATGGTTAATGGAATTTATTAAAGAAACAAGAAAGCAGGACAAAATAATTGTAAGCTACGGATGTGAAGGTTTTCTTGGCAGTTTTGAAAATAAAGTTAGGGATGGATTCTTTTTTTGCAGAGCAGGAATAAATATAGCTTCTGTTCTTGCAGACGGCTCTATAAGCGCTTGTCCTAATATAAATAAAGCATACATTCAGGGCAATATTTATAAAGACGATTTTATTGAAGTGTGGGACAATCGTTTTAACATAATGCGAAACCGTAAATGGGCGAAAACGGGAATTTGCAGTGATTGCAAAGAATTCAAATGGTGCCGGGGCAACGGGATGCACTTGCATAACCCTGAAAAACCTGACGTTTTACGATGCCATTACAAAATGTTAAAGATGGCTTAATGATTACTCCAAATCCGCACTTTGATGTTTTTCATCATTTACAAAAAATATAATAAAAATCACAACCAGCCCCACTCCTACCCCGGAAACAACAAATGTAACTACAGGGCTGAAATAAAACCACAGTAATCCTGCAAAACTACTGGCAAATAATGTTAAGACACTCGAAAAACTTGTAAAAAATCCAATAGCGGTAGCTGTTTCAGGTTTGTCGGATATATTAGTAATCCATGCTTTTGCAATACTTTCAGTAGAAGCCGCGTATAAAGCATAAAGAAAAAACAAAAGTCCAAATACAAAAAACGATGTTACAAATCCCATAAAGAAATAAACAACCGCAAAAATAGCAAGACCATAAACTAGAATTTTTTTCATTCCAAGTTTGTCGGCTAAAACTCCCGCGGGGTATGATAATAATGCATAAACGAGATTATAAAAAATATAAAATCCTATCATTTGAATATCGCTATACCCATTCTGTTTCAGATTTAATAAAAGAAATGCATCCGAACTATTAAAAAGAGTAAACAACAACATTCCTGCAACATTTCTTTTATTAAATCTGAAACAGAATGGGTATAGCGATATTCAAATGATAGGATTTTATATTTTTTATAATCTCGTTTATGCATTATTATCATACCCCGCGGGAGTTTTAGCCGACAAACTTG
>JAAXXA010000653.1:0-1013 GCA_013334735.1 Bacteroidota bacterium | reverse complement strand
ATAATTGCATTTTTTCCAGGTTTATCTGCAACAAGTCTTTTATACATTTTAGGCGCTTTTTTCCAATATTTCAAATAAGAAAGAAAACTTACTTTTTGCTTGCTTTCAGCTAAAAGTTCTTTTTGCTTTTCTTTAACAAAAAATGTAAAAGCAATTGCCAATAAACCTGGAAAAAATGCAATTATAAAAAGCCATTTATAATTTTCGGGATAAAAATAAAGATATATAAGCGCA
This sequence comes from Bacteroidota bacterium, assembly GCA_013334735.1. GTDB lineage: Bacteria > Bacteroidota > Bacteroidia > Bacteroidales > CG2-30-32-10 > JAAXXA01. The sequence goes on along the minus strand of JAAXXA010000653.1, from coordinate 779 downwards.
ATCACAGGTCCTATAGCTGCTCCAACAGTATCAAGCGAACGATGAAAGCCAAATACTTTTGCTTTATGTTCTTTGGTGGTCTCATCGCTTAATAAAGCATCACGCGCGCTTGTGCGTATCCCTTTACCCAAGCGGTCAAGAGTACGCGCAAAAAATATCCACAAAGGATATACAAATATTGCCATTAATGGTTTTGAAATAGCACTGAGTGCATAACCCCACTGCACAAAAGGAAGTCTTTTCTGATATTTATCCGAAAGATTTCCGAAAAAACCTTTACTCAAACCGGCAGTGGCTTCGGCAATTCCTTCTAAAATTCCAATAAGTAAAACAGAAAAACCAATAGATCTTAAATATACAGGCATCACGGGATACAGCATTTCACTTGCAACATCTGTAAAAAGACTTACAAGTGAAACTATAAGAATAGTGCGGGTAATAATACGTTGTTTTTTCATTGATAAATTAGAATTATTAAATCCTATTTTATATTATTAAAATACTTTTAAACATAGGATTCTGATTGTCATATTGAGCGAACACTGAGCGGATATAAAGCGGAATATCGAGTAAACACTGATCGGACACTGAGCGGAGCCGAAGTGCCCGCGAGACTTCAAAATCCCAAAACATAAATTTATTTTAATATTTTAACAGCTTCTTTCAAATCTTTCATTGAAAAAATTATTCTATCTGCATTTTTAAAATCGCCTATTAGTTTTTTTTCATTAAAAAATATTGTTTTCATTCCAACAGCTTTAGCGCCAACAATGTCTTTT
>JAAXXA010000113.1 GCA_013334735.1 Bacteroidota bacterium | reverse complement strand
GACGAAGACAGAAACATTGTAACACCAATTGCAGGAACCACAAGAGATTCGGTGCTTACACGCTATAATCGTTTCGGACTCGATTTTATGCTGGTTGATACTGCCGGTGTAAGGAAAAAAACAAAAGTAAGCGAAGACATCGAATTTTATTCTGTAATGCGTTCAATAAGATCTATTGAAAATTGCGATGTATGTTTGGTTATGATTGATGCCACGCTTGGCTTTGAATCGCAGGACATGAATATTTTTCACCTTGCCGAAAAAAACAGGAAAGGCGTTGTAATACTAGTTAACAAATGGGATCTTGTAAAAAAAGAAACAAATACGGTAAGAGATTTTGAGGCATATATAAAAAAACAAATAGCGCCTTTTTCGGATGTTCCTGTACTTTTTATCTCTTCACTCAGTAAACAACGAATTTTAAAAGCATTGGAAGAGGCAAACAGGGTTTATGAAAACCGCATAAGAAAAATTCCTACTTCAAAACTTAACGAAGTGATGCAGCCTATAGTTACCAATAATCCTCCTCCCGCCATCAAAGGAAAATATATTAAAATTAAATACATCATGCAGTTACCAACTCATGCGCCTTCATTTGCATTTTTCTGTAATCTGCCTCAATATATAAGAGATCCTTATAAAAGATATATAGAAAACAAACTTCGTGAGAAATTTGATTTTAGCGGTGTTCCTATACAAATATTCTTCAGACAAAAATAACTGTATCCATTGAATAATCTGAGTTTTTTGAAATAATTTGAGAATTGTGATTTAAGAATTATGATTTTAAAATCTCTTTTCAATCCAAAATCATAAATCTAAAATCTAAAATCATAAATCTAAAATGTAAAATGGTATAAATACTTATTTTATGTGCAGATATTAAACGATGGAAGACGTTTTAAGAATTGATAAATGGCTTTGGTCTGTGAGGCTTTTTAAAACCCGCTCTCAGGCTGCTGATGCCTGCAGAGGTGGGAAAGTTTCTATTTCCGGTCAACCGGTTAAACCGTCACGTGATATAAAAATCGGAATTATTATACAAATAAAAACAGCTCTAATTACTAAGACTGTAAAAGTTATCGGAATTAATGAAAATCGTGTTTCCGCAAAAATTGCAGTAACTTTAGTCGAAGACCTTACCCCTGCCGAAGAATATAAAAAGCTAGAAAATACAAAAGATGTTTTTGTTATTAAAAGAGAAAAAGGCAGCGGTCGCCCTACAAAAAAGGACAGACGCGAAATAGATAATACCATTTGTTAATATAAAATAGTCCGAAGGATATTTTATATTTTACAATGGTAATGCCGATGCAATAGATGTTTTGTTCAATCTGTAAGTATTACTGATTGGACTAATACTTATATGCTATCGGCATAATTCATTTTTTTAAGAAATAGCATCGTCTGAAAAGCCACGACCTTTGGTAACTGAACGGACTTGATTATATAGTGCCTGTCTGCAAAATCGTTATTGCGAACCCTTCCTTTGTCAGGATAAACTCCGTGAAGCAACTTAGCGGAGCGACTCATGAACATCTTTAAAATAAAGGTTTTGTGAATAATCTAATTATTGATAGTCAAGAGATTGCTTCGTCGTACCTCACTTCGACAAGCACAGTGCAACGCCTCGCAATGACGTTGTATGTTGACATTACGGACAGACTCTATATAAACTCCTTTAAAAAGAATTTTTCTTTTTTCTTTGTATATGTAAGAATTAAAAAAAATTATGTAAATTTGCAAACTAATTTTTAAAACTTCTGCGGATGTGGCGTAATTGGTAGCCGCGCCAGACTTAGGATCTGGTTCCGAGAGGAGTGGGGGTTCGAGTCCCTTCATCCGCACTAAGAAGCCTTATAGGATAAATCCTGTAAATACAATGCCCGCTAAGGCGAATTGCATAATTAAAATTGTAAAATATCATAAATTGCAATAGTTATACACTAATTCATTTTCAACAAATCCCCAAATTTGCGTTTCGTGGGATTTCTTTTTTATAAATCAAAAACTATATATAATGAATATTACGCAGGAAAAAATTGACGAATTAAACAGTATTCTTAAAGTTGAAGTTACAGCCGAAGATTATCAGGAGAAAGTTGACAAAATACTTAAAGAAAATCAAAAAAAGATGAAACTACCCGGTTTCAGGCCAGGTAAAATCCCTGCATCTCTTGTAAAAAAGATGTATGGCAAAGCTGTTTTAGTTGATGAAATAAATAAAATCGTTATTGATTCGATGTACGATTACCTCGGTCAGAACAATATTGATATTCTTGGAAACCCCTTACCAAACAAGGAAAAATCGAAAGATATTAACTGGGATTTAGAAACAAATTTCGATTTCCACTTCGACATCGGTCATAGTCCTCAGTTTGATATGGAACCTCTGGAAAAAATGAAGGTAAAATATTATGAAATATCTGTTAACGATCAGGTAATTGATAAATACCTTACTGATATGCGTAAGAGATACGGTAAATTTTCCAGCCCTGAAGAATCAGCAGACGGAGATCTGATTTATGCCGAATTTGAAGAACTTGACAAAGAAGGAAATGTTAATGAAGCCGGAATAAAAAACAAAGGTTCAGTTGCCATTGATTTAATAAAAAATAAAACGATAAAAAAGAAATTTATTGGGCTTAAAAAAGACGATTCTATTGATATTAATATAGTTGATACTTTTGAAAACCCTGTCGAAATTTCACATTTACTGGGTATTGAAACATCCAAAGTTGCAGAACTCAATAAAATTTTCAGAGTAAAAGTATTGTCCATAAACCATATTGAACTGGCTGCTTTAGATAATGAACTTTTCGAAAAAGTATATAAAAACGATAATATTACAAGCGAAGAACAATTAAAAGAAAAAATCAAACAGGACGCACAAGCATCTTTTGCTAATGAAAGCGACAGAAAATTTGTTAGCGATATTGTCGATCTTTTAATTAAAAACACTAAGATTGTTTTACCTGATACTTTTCTCAAAAGATGGCTGCTCGAAACAAACAGCGATAAATTTACAGCTGAACAAATTGAAAAAGAATATTCTATTTATACCGACTCTTTAAAATGGCAACTTATCGAAAACAAGCTTTTTAAAGAAAACGATATTAAAGTAACAAACGAAGATATTAAAGAATATATTAAAAATTACTTCCGTAAATCAATGCCTGTAAGCGAAAATAATGAATTTCCTGAAGAGCGCCTTGACGAACTTGCAGAACGTTTTCTGCAAAATAAAGAAGAAACAAAAAAAATATATGATGCTCTTTACGATGAAAGAATGAAAGAAATTTTCAAAAGTAAAGTTAAAATGAATAAGGAAGAAGTTACTTATGAAGAGTTTGTTAAAATGAATGCCGAAAAACACGATCACGAACATGAGCATCACGACCATGAACACGATCACGATCACAAACATTAAAAACAATCTGTAATATTTTTCAACATTTAAAACATTTAAAATGGGATATAATCAGAACAACGAATTCAGGAAATACGCAACAAAACACAGAGGTATCAGCAGTACCACTTTAGATAAATACAATTCCGTTTACGGCAACAGCTACATTTCTCCTACAATTATCGAAGAACGTCAGCTTAATATTGCCACTATGGACGTTTTTTCACGCCTTATGATGGACAGGATTATCTTTTTAGGTGTTCCTATCGATGATTATGTAGCTAATATAATTCAGGCTCAGTTACTTTTTCTCGAATCAGTAGATTCTCATAAAGATATACAGATATATTTGAACACTCCGGGAGGCTCAGTGTATGCAGGTCTTGGTATTTACGATACTATGCAGTATATCATGCCCGATGTGGCAACTATTTGCACAGGAATGGCAGCATCTATGGGCGCAGTAATATTATGCGCGGGAAAAGAAGGTAAACGCACAGCTCTTACTCATTCACGAATTTTGATTCATCAACCAATGGGAGGCGCCGAAGGACAGGCTTCCGACATAGAAATAGTTTCAAAGGAAATTGTAAAGTTAAAAAAAGAACTTTACGAAATAATTGCTCATCATAGCGGACAAACATATAATAAAATATGGAAGGATTCAGATAGAGATTACTGGATGACAGCAGCAGAAGCAAAAACCTACGGAATGATTGATGAAATTCTTATTAGGAATACTAAAAAATAATTGATGTCTATCCACAAAGTCAGGCAGACAATTATTTTAGATTTTAGATTTATGATTTAAGATTGAATATCTGCCTTTAAAATCTCAAATCTTAATTCTCAAATCCTAAATTGTTATTTATAACATAGTTAAATTGCAAACTCTTAATAATGGCAAAAGATAATACAAAATGCTCTTTTTGCGGGCGAAGTAAAGCTGAAACAAACATGCTCGTTGCCGGACAGGAAGGACATATTTGCGATTACTGCATTATTCAGGCTCACTCAATAATAAATGAAGAACTTTCTATAGGTAAACCTAAGTTTGATTCAAACTTCAAACTTATTAAGCCATCCGAAATCAAACATCACCTCGATCAGTATGTTATAGGTCAGGATGATGCAAAAAAAGTGTTATCAGTTGCTGTTTACAACCATTACAAACGTATATTCCAGCCCAAGCACAAAGGAAAAGAAGAAATAGAAATAGAAAAATCCAATATCATTCTTGTTGGAGAAACAGGGACAGGCAAAACTCTTCTTGCGCGAACCATTGCCAAACTTTTACAGGTACCATTCTGTATTGCAGATGCTACAGTGCTTACCGAAGCAGGATATGTGGGAGAAGATGTGGAAAATGTTTTGGTCAGGTTGCTTCAGGTAGCCGATTATAATGTTGAAGCAGTTGAAAGAGGTATTGTTTTTATTGATGAAATTGATAAAATTGCGCGCAAAAGCGATAATCCTTCCATTACCCGCGATGTATCAGGCGAAGGTGTTCAGCAGGCTTTGCTCAAATTGCTTGAAGGTTCATTGGTTAATGTTCCACCTCAAGGCGGGCGAAAACATCCCGAACAAAAAATGATTCAGATAAATACTCAGAATATTTTATTTATTTGTGGTGGCGCTTTCGATGGTATAGAAAAGAAAATAGCCTCACGTCTTAGAGCCAATATTGTGGGATATGGAGTTAAAAATCGCGAAGAAATTGATAAAGATAATCTTATTAAATACGTGTCGCCACAAGATCTTAAAAGTTTCGGACTCATTCCCGAACTCGTGGGTCGTTTACCCATGGTTACTTATTTACATTCACTCAGCCGCAGTTCGTTGCGTAAAATACTCAGAGAGCCTAAAAATTCGCTTATTAAGCAATATGAGCGTTTGTTCGAAATGGACAAAATAAAGCTTACATTTGATGAAGGAGTTTATGATTTTATTGTTGATAAAGCTATTGAATTCAAATTAGGAGCCAGAGGCTTAAGGTCTATTTGTGAAGCTATTCTGATGGATGCAATGTTTGAACTTCCTTCCGACGAAGGCAAACCTACACAATTGAATGTTACAGTTCCTTATGCTATGGAAAAGCTAAGAATAACAAGTATGGAAAAACTTAAAGTAGCCTGACCCTGTTTTAAAAAGCAATCGCTTTTATAATGAACAGAATTAAATCAATATTGTTTTTTTATTTTCTCAGCTGTACAATATGTTTTGCACAGACTAACGATGGTTTTGTAGTTCCTGCAAAAATTATTGACGGAGATACTGTACCTATGCTCGATTTGGATGAAATAATTGTTTTAATACCCGCTCCCGCTTCTAACATTTCAAACCTCAATGTAAAAAAATATACCAAGCTTATCCGTGATGTCAAAAAAACTTACCCTTATGCAGTTATTGCAGAAATTAAGCTAAACGAATATGGTGAAATACTTTCAAAGATAACTGATGAAAATAAAAAAAAGAAATTAATGAAAGAAGCTGAAGAAGAAATCAAGAAAAAATTTACAAAAGATATTGAAGAAATGACTTTTTCTCAAGGAAAAATACTTATAAAACTTATTTACAGGCAAACAGGCAAAACTTCTTACACCATTGTAAAAGAGCTTCGTGGAAATTTAAGGGCTTTCTTTTGGCAAACAATTGCGCGTGTGTTTGGTGCAAATCTTAAAGAAGAATATGATCCTACCGGAAAAGATAAAGCTATTGAAGAAATAGTACTGCAAATTGAAAATGGAACGATTTAATCTGTCCATAACCTTACCCAATTTAAATATTTAAGATATTCACATTTTGACAATAAAGACAATAAGCCCGTTTATAAAATTTCTAATTTGCAATTGGAGATAACAATTGGAACCTATAAAAAGTACCGCAAATATAAAAACAAGTATCCCATCCACTATAGGTTGTCCAAGACGAATTATAAACAGCATAATTACCAGAGTGTGGAGGTGTTGATTGGTCAATCCCAACTTCAACATAATTACTTGAATTACCTGAAATTGAACTTTCGATAACTAAACAATAATATGTGCCGGCATTTAAAGTTATTTGGTTTACCTCACTGAATGTAATATTTGTTAATGCAAAACCAGTTGTTAAAGAAGAAACATCAAACACTTCTGATGTTGCTAATGCTGTTCCCGATGGAAGACTTGATGTTCCGTAAGTGCCAGAATGTGCAAATATTTTAGCATACATAGTACCTGTAGGGTTCCCAACTTTTTTCAGATAAAATTTAACATTTGTAAGGATTGCTTTCATAGAACATGTGAAGGATTGACTAGTTTTAACATAACCATTCCCAAGTCTAACTTCCCAAGCACCTGGAGCATCTATATTACTTTCCGAATAATAATCAACATTAGCTGCGGGGTCAATTGCAGTTGCTACTAATACTCTCATACCAGAAATAATATCATTAGTGGCTAATGTAGTTGCTCCTTTTTTATAAATTGAAAGTGCCCCTAACGAATTAACATTTAATGTTGCATCATTTGTATTTGCGGTATTTGCTTTGAACAAAAAAGTTTGTCCATCAATATATGCCGATGGTGCCGGCGAAATTGTGATTGCGTAAGCATCAGTACCTCCTGCATCTTTAGCATAAGGTATAGCGCCCACCTGACTCCAAGCAGTTTTACAATCACCGTTAATGCATAGACCTCCTGAAGCATTAACCTGCCCACTTTGCACATCAAGTTTGTAATTGGGAGAAGTTGTTCCGATGCCAACATTAGCACCATCGTTATATAATATACTGTTTGCAATCCAACCAGAACCATTGTATCTGAGTGTTTGACCGGTACTTCCTGTTTGTCCAAAAACGCCTGTAGCACCTGTTGGTCCCTGAGTTCCAATTGACTGTATCCATTGTATTCCATTCCAGTAATAAAATCCTGCAGGAGTAAGACTACTTAGTCCATCGTTATATACCATAAGGCTTGTAGCTAAAGGTGTATAAAAACCACTTACATCCGTGTTGGAATTTAATGATACACGAGGAATAAGAATTCCCTGCCTGCTGCCTATGGCTCCAGAAGGTCCTGTCGCAGAACAGGAAACATCAAGCATTGCCGAGTTATCGGCGGCAGCACCGTTAGTATTGATGGCTATACCTTGCGCAACACAGTTAAAAGTTTGAAAAGCTATGAAGTTAAAAATTAGCAAAGCATACAAGATGCTTCTTTCAAATAAAAAGATTTCTGAGGACTTCATAATGCTAGTTTTTCAATATTATTAATTTTTAATTATTGTTTGATATTAGGATAATTCAAAGCAAATTCCCAAAGGTAATAAATTGTTAATCTCTTAACAAATATTTTCTAATGAATAAGGAAATTAGTATTATGAATGAGACGACTGAAAATTCAATGCTTCCTTAGCAATGGGGGAAATTTTTACAATCCATCTTTGAACGGATCTTTAGTATCTTTTTTTCGTTTACTTTCGTATTTATCGCAGTTTATTTCTACTGACAATTCCTTTGCAGGCGGTTCAAAATCATCTTTTTTGATACCCAAAGATTTGTCGGCATAAACTTTTAACATATATTTAGCCCATATCGGTAAAGCCATGTGCGCTCCCTGTCCGTAATTAATAGTTCGAAAATGGACACTACGGTCTTCATTCCCCACCCATACACCTGTTACCAGATACGGTGTAACACCCATAAACCAA
>JAAXXA010000652.1 GCA_013334735.1 Bacteroidota bacterium | reverse complement strand
TACAAATTTGACGTAGCTATGCTTCCGATAGGTGGTTATTACACTCTGGACTCCAAACAAGCAAGTGAAGCAGTGAAACTGCTAAATCCCAAAGTCGTAATTCCGATGCACTATAAGACTTTTCCAGTGTTGGCTCAGTCGATAGACGAATTCGCAAAATACGTCAAAGAAAAAACGCCAAAAGTCAAAATAGTAGCGCTGAAGCCAGGAGAAACATATCAGCTCTAGAGTTCAGGTTTGAATATTCTCTGTTTGAGGGTTGCGAATTCGTTTCCACCCACATGGAAAACCATCTTCGCCTTTTTCAAATCATATTCTCCTTTTGAAAAAGCTTCCTTGTCTGCGTAAGCATACCGGCTTCAATTTTCACGAAATAGATCCCCGACGCCAAATTGCCTGCATCAAACACTTCCCGATGAGTTCCCGCATCCACGACACCGCTGTTTAGAATAGCCACTTTCCTCCCCACAACATCAAAGACACGAAGCGACAAGGGGCTGGGCTTGGGAAGATCATAAACAATCTTTTTTACTGTGTCTCCGCTAATGTTTAACCATATTTCAAGACCGTTTTTTTTATTTTTTTCATAATGAATTATTCTGGAAATCCTCCCATTAGGGTAAAATCCCGTTTGGTCACCCGTGCCATTAATAAAGTTCCCCTCCCCTGCTTTAAGCCCATTAATGTCGGTGTAAATCCATTTTCCATCAAAATATCCTTTTTTGTATGCTCCTGAAATTTTAATATGTCCATTTTTAAACCATTCTTTAGTTAAGCCGTCAAGAGTGTCGTTTTTAAAGTTTTGTTCTGATAATTTTACTCCGTTTTCATAAAATATAATACTTTTCCCGTTAAGCAGGTTATTTGAGTAATTATCTTCGCGTTGTTTAGAACCATTAGAATTCCACCTGACAGATCTTCCTTCAAGTTTATCATCTTTGTAGTTGCACTCCATTTGCATTATACCGCCTTCGTACCACCACTTACAAAGCCCATTCATTTTGCTGTTGGAATATTTTAGTTCCGATTTTTTATTCCCGTTAGCCCAATATTCTGTTTTTGTTTTTGAACATCCTGTTGCTATAAGCAGGAAACTAATGATTATAAGAAAAATAAGGTGTCGCATTATTGAAGTTTTTTTTAGTTAGTTATGAGTTAGGAGTTGTGAGTTATGAGTTATGAACCATGAGTTATGAGTTGAGAGTTTTTTTGTTTACCAACTGCTGACTGCCAATTGCTGACTGTGAATTGTTGACTGTGAACTGCCTTTTCCCTTGTGCCTTATGCCTTGTGCCTTGTGCCTTGTCCACTTTTCACTTTCCACTTTTCACTTTTCACTTTCCACTTTCCACTTTTAACTTTTCACTTTTCACTTTCCACTTTTAACTTTTCACTTTTCACTTTTCACTTTTCACTTATTTAGTATCTCTTTTCTTAACATATTTAAAGCAAAAACAGTAGCCCGTTCAATATTAATCATCCTGTTGTTTCCAAAATTAAATTTTTGCACAATTACTGAATCTGCCGAAGCTACTCCAATATATACAAGTCCAACAGGCTTTTCAGCACTTCCACCATCCGGACCGGCAATACCCGAAACTGCTATCGAATAATCAGCTTCAAGTTTTTTTCTTGCATTTTCAGCCATTTCTTTCACGGTTTCTTCGCTCACTGCTCCATATTCTACAAGTGTTTCATGTTTTACATCAAGTATATTTTCTTTAGTTTCATTCGAATATGCAATAACAGAACCTTTAAAATATGCAGAACATCCGGGTACTTTTGTTATACAATGAGCAATGTAACCGCCGGTGCAGCTTTCTGCGGTAACAAGTGTTTTTCCTTTTTTAATTAGTAGGTCGCCTATTATCTGTTCAAGCGCTTCGGTATCGAAACCATAAATATATTCGGGAATTATTTTTTGAAGTTTCTCTATTTCATTATCAATGATATTTATTAAAGCATCTTTATCAGTTCCTTTTGCTGTAAGACGCAACCTCACTAAGCCGGGTGATGGCAAATATGCAAGGTGAACATTTTCGGGTAAATTATTTTCCCAATCGGCAATTAAATCAGCTAAAAAAGATTCACCAATCCCTTGCGTAAGTATTGTTTTATGAACAATTGCATTATTGCCGGCTCTGCTTTTGAGCATAGGAATAATATAATCGGTAATCATAGCTTTCATTTCAAAAGGTACACCCGGTATAGAAATAAATATTTTCCCGTTTTGCACAAACCACATACCCGGCGCTGTTCCTTGTTTATTAGGAATAACAGTGCAGGATTCAGGAACTTCGGCTTGTTTACAGTTTTTCTTGGTTACCGTAAAT
>JAAXXA010000651.1 GCA_013334735.1 Bacteroidota bacterium | reverse complement strand
TTTCTTACAATAATTTTTGCCCTGTTTGCAAAAAAGCAATTCAAAATATGATTGATTTTTATACGAAATAAATTTTTGAGATTATCTCAGATAAAATTTATATATTAGCATCTGAATATTATTAACAAAAAATATAAAAAAAAAGGAGAAATAAAATGCCAATTACCAAGTTAGAACAAATGTTTGATGTATTAAAAAACAATACAAAAAAAAGATTAGTTGCCGCTTATGCAAACGATGCTCACACTATTGGAGCTGTTAGCGCTGCTATTGATAAAGGAATTGTTTCCGCGACTCTTGTTGGCGATGAAACAACGATAAAAAAAGTGTGTGTTGAACTTAAAATTGATTCAGGTAAATTCCGTATCGTGCAGGAAGCCGATGAAATGAAAGCAACAGTTAAAGCTGTAGATCTTATTAATGCAGGCGAAGGTGAAATAATCATGAAAGGTCTTGTTACCAGCGATAAATACATGAGAGCTATACTTAATAAAGAAAAAGGTTTAATGTCGAGCCCCAATGCAATTTTAAGTCATGTAACGGTAATTGAAAATCCAAATTATCACAAACTTATTATTGTTGCTGATGTTGCCATTATTCCTCAACCCGATCTTAAACAAAAAATATGCATGACAAATTATATAATTGCAACTGCTCACGCGCTTGGTATTGATAATCCAAAAGTTGCCATACTTGCAGCTACAGAGCAAATGTCAATTGGAATGCAAGCTTGTATTGATGCGGCAATTATTGCAAAAATGGGCGACAGAGGACAAATTAAAGGTGGTATTATTGATGGACCTTTGGCTCTAGATGTTTGCGTTGATAAGGAAAGTTGTGAGATTAAAAAACTGAAAAGCCCAGTTGCCGGTGATGCAGACTGTATATTATTTCCAAATATCGAATCGGCAAATGTATTCTTTAAAACTAATACAAAACTTTGCGGAGGCGAATTAGGCGCTGTAGTATATGGCGCAAAAGTTCCCGCTATACTTACTTCCAGAGGCGACAGCGAAAAAACAAAATTATATTCAATTGCTCTTGCAGCGATGATTGCAAAATAAATATTTTAATATTGCTTGTTCAAAAAGTAAGTATTTATATCATTTTTGATTTGGGTTCGCCACGGCGAATTTGATTTTAGATTGAATATCACTTTTCAAAATCATAAATCTTAATTCTAAAATGATAAATTATTTTAAAAATTGTTATTTTATTTATATATTTATTTTAACAAAAAACTTTAATGGGTTTATTGATATTAGTTATTAATCCTGGTTCTACTTCAACTAAAATTGCTGTTTACGAAAATCACAAACAAGCTTTTCTTACCAATATTAAGCATTCTCAGAAAGAACTTTCTAAATATGCTAAAATTGCCGATCAGTTTGAATTTCGCAAAAACACAATTACCGGTGAATTAGAAAAAGCAGGTATTGATATCAATAAAATAAATATCGTGGTTGGCAGGGGTGGCTTACTAAAGCCCATTGCCGGCGGCGTTTACAAAGTAAACGAAGCTATGATTAACGATATCAGGAATCCGATGGGAGAACACGAATCGAATTTGGGTGGACTTATAGCTTATGAAATAGCGGAAAAAATCGGAAATAATGTAATGGCAATAATTGTTGATCCTACTTGTGTTGATGAAATGGAAGAAATTGCCCGTATTTCGGGTATGCCTGAACTTCCGCGAAAAAGTTTTTTGCATGCACTAAATCAAAGAGCCGTTGCGCGTACTTATGCCAGATATATCGGGAAGAAATACGAAGAAATTAATCTGATTGTTGCCCACATGGGAGGAGGTATCTCTGTGGGAGCGCATCAAAAAGGTAGAATTGTGGATGTGAACAACGGGCTTAACGGTGATGGACCTATGTCGCCCGAAAGAAGCGGGGGGCTGCCTGTCGGACAACTTGTAGAACTTTGTTTTTCTAATAAATTTTCTAAACAGGAAATTCTAAAAAAGATCAAAGGTAAAGGTGGCTTGACAGCATACCTTGGAACTTGCGATGCTATTGAAATTGAAAAACGAATAGCGCAGGGCGACGAATATGCTAAACTTATTTATGAGGCTATGACTTATCAGGTCGCAAAAGAAATTGGAGCATTAAGTACCGTGTTAAAAGGTGAAGTTGAAGCAATATTACTTACCGGAGGGCTTGCTTATGGCGATTCGGTAGTTGATAATATAACCGAAAGAGTTAAACATCTTGGTACCGTTAAGGTTTACCCGGGCGAAGATGAAATGGAATCCCTTGCTCTTAATGGATTTTTAGTTCTTACGCAAGAAATAGAAGTACAGGAATATATTTAGTGTCTGTATGTATTCC
>JAAXXA010000112.1 GCA_013334735.1 Bacteroidota bacterium | reverse complement strand
AATATTCTCAATATAATCGAGCGAATCGTCAATAAAAAATTCAAGATCAGGAATTATTCTGAGTTGATTTTTAGCTCTGTTACCAAGGTGTTTCCGTATCTCTTTTGTATGCAAAGTTATATTATTTAAAACCTCTGTTTTACTACCTTTTCCTGTTACAAAAATGCTCACATACACTCTTGCTATTGATAAATCGGGAGCCGGTCGCACCTTTGTTACTGATACCATTGCATTGCTTAAAATACTACGTATTTCCAGTTGCAAAATTTCGCTAATATCTTTCTGTAATAGCCTTGCAACTTTATTTTGTCGTGTTGTTTCCATAAGAACAAAAATAATGAAATTTTTTCAATAGAAGGAAAAAAATGTGGTTCGTTCATCTCGATACATTTTGAAAGTACGAAACACTCGATGAACGCTAATTAGTGCTTGTCCATAATGTCAACACAATACGTCATTGCGAGGAGATACGACAAAGCAATCTCTTGATTCTCAATGATGAGATTATTCACGAATCCCTTATCTTAAAGGTGTTCATGAGTCGCTTCACTAAGTTGCTTCGCTGCGCTCGCAATGACGAAAAGTACTGTCGTAATTGCGAATCCGATGAAAGAGGATGAAGCAATCTAAAAAATTACTGAACTGGTTATTAAGAAAACAACTGTTTTATCAGCTTCAATGCTTTAGGTAATGGTGTAATTATAATGTTTTTATCGTATTCCCATGCTTTGTTAACAGGCGCAATTACGATGGTTTTTATAGGAGAAATGTCATTTATGCACCGAAATGCTCCTTTGGATAATACGGGTGTTACATTAGTTTTGCATTCAATGGCAATGATTTTTCTTTTGTTGCATAAAATAAAATCCATTTCATCACCATGTGCTGTGCGATAAAAACTTATTTCCGCTTTAGGGAAATGGCCTGTAATATTAGCAAGTACAAATGCTTCCCAAAGAGCCCCCATTGATGGATGCCCTGCTATTTCGTTAAAGTTACTTAACCCAAGCAAAGCCGCTGCAATGCCCGTGTCGGATATGTATATTTTTGGCGCTTTTACCAAACGTTTTCCTAAATTGTTAGTGTATGGCTTAACTGCAGTTACCATATAAGTTCCCGTCAGCAAATCAATATAATTTTTTATGGTAACATTGCTTACTCCCAGTGAATTTCCCAGTCCTGAATAATTAACGGTTTGCCCGTTATAATGTGCCAGCATCTGCCATATTTTGCGCATTGTAATTGAATTAGTGCCAACCCACTGCAAAAGATCGCGTTCAAGATAAGTAGTTATAAAATTTTCGCGCCATACTATAGAATCATTAAGCGTTTTTGCAAGCACACTACGTGGAAAACCTCCTCGCACCAATAAATCTTCCTGTGAATAATCCGTATTTACTTCACTCTGTAAAAAAGGGGTAAGTTTGTAATAAGCAATTCTGCCTGCAAGACTTTCAGAACTTTGATTTAATAAAGTATTTGTTGCAGAGCCTAATATTAAAAACTGCCCATGTTTATTAGAATCATCTACGATGCTTCGTAAAAGAGGGAACAAATCGGGTTTCCTTTGTATTTCGTCAATGCATATTAATTTAGCTTTGTTTTGCATAAAAAACCATTCGGCATTTTCAAGCTTTGCCAAATCGGATGGGCGTTCAAGATCAAGATAAATTGAGCCTTTCAGATGCTTCGTTATTTTTTTTGCAATAGTTGATTTTCCGCACTGCCGGGGTCCTAAAATAGCTGTTACCGGAGCTTTTTTTAGCGATTCGGTAATTTCTTTTTCTATTAATCGTTTATACATATATAAAAATTAAACTGTGCAAATTTAAAAAAATAATTTAGATTTACACATAAAATAATAAATTAACTATTAATATCGCATATTGTAAAAATAATGTTTTTACTTTTTGTTATTGCATTTATGTTGAGTTGGACGTAAACTATGTGTCAGTAAAACCTACTATATTTCTCTGTTTTTAATATCTTTTTTGCTAATCGAATTAATAATTTTGATAAGGTTGATTCAAAAACATTATATTTGGCTTGCAAAAACAATTATATAATTATAAATGGCAAAACTTTATTTAGTACCAACACCTATTGGAAACCTTGAAGATATTACGCTGCGCGCTATAAGAATTTTAAAAGAAGTTAACCTTATCCTTGCTGAAGATACCCGCACTACGGCTAAACTTCTGAAACATTATGAAATAGGAACACACATGGTGTCGCATCATTTACATAATGAACATCGTGAAACACCTATTATCGCCGATAAAATTCTTAGCGGTGAAAACATAGCGCTGGTAAGTGATGCAGGCACTCCCGGTATTTCCGATCCCGGTTTTTTACTTGTACGCGAATGTCTAAAAGCAGGTATTGAAGTGGAATGTTTACCCGGCGCTACGGCTTTTGTCCCGGCTCTTGTAGGTAGCGGGCTTCCCAGCGACCGCTTTCATTTTGAAGGATTTTTACCACAGAAAAAAGGAAGACAATCCCGCTTAAAAGAACTTGCTGTAATACCTCATACTCTTATATTTTATGAATCACCTTATCGTTTGGTAAAAGTTCTGGATGAATTTTCTACTTATTTTGGCGCTGAAAGAAAAGCTTCCGTATCGCGCGAACTTACCAAGATGTTCGAAGAAACAAAACGCGGAACCATTACCGAATTACTCGAATATTTTAAAAGCAAAACAGTAAAAGGAGAAATTGTGATCGTAGTAGAAGGATTGAAAATTTGAAAATTTGGAAATTTTAGCGCTCCTAACTCTCAACTCCCAACTGAACTTTAGGCACTCTAATCCGCCTTGGCGGACTCCAAACTTTAGGCACTTATTTTTTAAACAAACTCTTTTCCTCAAGCTTTACAATCTTCCCGAATTTAGCAATATCAGCCATATTCAGGTGTTTTTCATCGCCAACGATACAAATTGTAACGGGTTTGTTCCAAATGTTTATTTTGTAAAATTTGTAAATATCATCAAATATAAAATTTTTATATGTATCTATTTTGTATTGAGCAGGATCTTCGTAAAACCCCTTTAGTTTCCAGCTTACAAAACTTTCGCTTAGTTCTCTGAAATCAGGACGACTTGCAAAAGCATTCTGCACGAGCAAATTTCGTATGTTCTCGATACGATCTTCTTTATACGGCATGTTGGTAATTAAACTGTCGAATACGCTTATTGCCTCAACAGTCTTATCTGCCTGAGTTCCCACATATCCTGTAAAGCTTGAGCGTTTACCTGCCAAACGAGGTATGGAATAAGTAGCGCCCGCAGTATAAGCCATAGACCTGTATTCGCGGATTTCCTGAATAACAAGTCCTGAAAATCCACCGCCGAAATATTCGTTGAAAGCATCAATATAGGCTTCTTTTTCTATTGAATAATCCTCTCCTTTAATGTAAAAATAAACCTGGCTTTGTACTGCATTTTTTTTATTTACAAAAAACACTGTATTTTCATTATATACTTCATCGTTTATCACTACAGGCGATTCAGAAAGCTTCATATCTTTTTTAAATATCAGAGAACTATTAAATTTGTTTTTGAGTTCATCAAGAGTATATAAATTTCCTGTATAATGAATTTGTAGCTCATACCCTAGAGCTGTTTTAAACAAGGCTAAAAGGCTATCGGTATTTAATGCTTTTATTTCTTTCATCGATAGCCGGTCAAGGAACGAGGATCTTTCTTTTTTCTTTACGTATTCTAACAATGATTTTGCAATGGCAGGAGCGTCTGCTCTTTCGAACTTCCGCGAAGCCTGCTCTCCGCTTATTATGTTACCCATTTTATCTTTATCCACAACGGGATTTGTCAAAAGGTCTTGCAATAAAACAAGCGCGGGTGTTAGTTCATCTTCTGTCCCGTCAAGTTCTAAGTATAAATAATCATCATCACAATCGAACGTATAAGTACATCCTATTTTTTGGAAAGCAGTTTTAACTTCGGAAAGTGACTTTGTTTTTGTTCCTGCATAGTTCATAAGCATTGCAGCATAAGGTAATTGAGGTAATTTGTATTTTCCTATGCCATATTTTAATTTAAGCGTGTAAATATCATTTTCAGGATTATTTGTATAATATAATTCCACACCTTTTTTTAATTCAGATAATTTTATGTCTTCATTAAAATTTACAAAGTCGGCTTTGGGCTCTTTTCCCTGCAACTTGTTAAAATTTTCGGCATAAAGCGATTTAACATCGGCTTTAGGTTTTAACGCATCATATCCTGGTTTTTCAATTTTTTGTTTTTTAGGAAAACCCATTTTTGAAAATAGTACCAAATAGTTTTGATTGTAATATTTTTCAGCGGCTTTCATCACGTCTTCTTTTGTGATATTTTTTATTTTTTGAGCATAATTAAGATAATCCTCAATATCTCTGTTCTGCGAAAATGCTTGCGCAAGCATCACTGTTCTTGAATCGAAGGATTCGAGGGACATTTCAAATTCTTTATAAATATCTTTTTTTACTGCTTCAAGAATTCCGTCATCGAATTCACCTTTTCTCAATTTTGTAAACTGTTCCATTATCAGGTTTTCTGCTTTTTCGAGTGGCTGACCAATTATTTTTGGAATAAAAAGAAACACAGAAGATCCATAATCGTTGTTTTGGCCAAGTGGTATATATTGCGCTCCCAAAATTTTATTATCGAGAGTCAGCTTGTCGAGAAGACCTGTTTGCCCTGAATTGCATAATATTTTATTACAAACATCAAGTGTGATTTCATCTTTATTGCCATTTGGAACTGTCCTGAATCCAATTATTCCTATCTTAACAGGAGTCATTCTTACGTTTACTAATTCTCTCCCTGTAAATGGTTCTTCTTTATATTCGGGGTATTTGGGAATTATTCCCGATTTCCATTTTCCAAATTTTTCTTTTATTAATGGCAAAATTTCTTCAGTGTCAAAATCACCGCATATAACTAAAGCCATATTGTTAGCAACATAATATGTATTGTAAAATTCGTACATTGCATTTAATGATGGATTCTTCAGATGCTCAATAGTACCAATGGTTGACTGTTGTCCATAAGGATGTTTTTTGTAAAGATTTTTAAGAAAAGTTTCAATTAACGGAAAAGCAAAATTATCCATCAAACGGTTTTTTTCTTCATAAACAACTTCCAGTTCCGACTGAAAAGAGCGAAATACGGGCTTTATGAAGCGGGCGCTATAAATTTCAAGCCATTTTTCAATTTGATTAGGAGGAAAGGTATTATGAAAAAATGTAATTTCATTAGATGTAAAAGCGTTTAACCCTGTACCACCTATACTTTTTATTAATTTATCTGTTTCGGTAGAAATAGCATATTCTCCTGCTTTCAGCGATTTTTCATTTATTTGTTTCTGAATTTCTTTACGTTTAAGTACATCTGTTGTTTTGCTAAGAGAGTCGTACAGAGAATAGATATTTTCGAGATATGGCTTTTCTTTCTCATAATCTGTAGTACCTATTTCTTCGGTTCCTTTAAATAGCAAATGTTCAAGATAGTGCGCGATACCTGTATGATTTGCAGGATCGTTTTTACTCCCCGCTTTTACAAGCACTCCGCCGTAAACTAATTTTTTAGAATGATCTTCATTCAACAGCACAGTGAGCCCATTATCAAGTGTGATTTTTGAAACTTTTAACGGAGTGATAGTTTGTTTTTGCTGACCAAATGAAGCAGTAAAAAATAATGTAAAAATACTTGCAAATAGCAAGGTCTTTTTGAAAAATGCTGGTGTCATTTATTTAGGAATTTAATTTTACAATGTAGCAAAGATAGTAAGTTATGCTAAAAACAATGTGAATTTATACATTTTGTAATCCATAATATCAATATTCAGTAATCGGTAATCGGAATGAACACAATGATTCCTGATTGCTAAAAATCAATTTGCTATCTATCTGTTTTATTTGAACTTTATATTGGTGAGATTTCTAATATTTTATTCTATCGCATGGAAATTTCATCCACAACACCTGCTATTATAGATTTAACGGTAAAATTTTCAGGTTCTTTGATGAGAAATCTTGCGGAATTACCTTCTTCTACAACTATAACTGTATCGCCAACTCCTGCTTTTGCCATATCTACTGCAAGAAATGATTTTCCTAGAGGTTTTCCTTTAGGATCGATGGGTTGAACTATCAAAACTTTTTTTGATTCGTAACCTTTTTCTTTTACTGTGGAAACAATGTTTCCTATAACTTTTGCTAATATCATTTTTTGTTATTATTCAGCAGTCAGGTATCTAACGAGGATGACGCTGGTTGTTTATGATAAATAATGATTTTTTTCTTGCTCTCGTAATTCGTAATTGATAATTCGTAATTGATAATTCGTAATTGATAATTCGTAATTGATAATTCGTAATTGATAATTCGTAATTCGTAATTATTATTAGAGTTCTATTATTTTTTATCGTTTACAAATACTTCATCAACTATTCCCATAATTGCAGCATCACAAGGATTCATAACTGTTTCCAACACTCTGCCTGCTTCTTTACTTGTTTCATAATAAACCAGCTCACCTTCTCCGGCTCCAATAGTATCAAATGATACAATAGGGTCGCCAACATTAACTAATTTTTCATCAAGCGGTTGTATCAAAAGGAGCTTTATTCCTTCAAAAGATTCAACTTTTACTGTACTTACCACTCTGCCTATTACTCTGCCTAGTTTCATGTTTTATTTGTTTTAATAAGTTCAATAAATCGGTATTCGGTATTCGGTAAAATTGGTATTCGGTAATCTGTAATCGGTGTTCGGTAAAATTGGTAATTGTTAAAATTTGGTAATTAGTAATCGGTGTTTTGTGGTGGTTTGATGCAAAATTTTTCTGCTTTGGTAATCATTGAATTTAACATTTTACCTACTGAAGCATATCTTTCCAATAAATTATTAGCCAGTTCTTTCGAAATATACAAGCAATCTGTAGCTGTTTCAATCCAATGCTGTGTTTCCAATTGTTCGCCATCCGAATCAGTTAATTTACTTATAAAGTGTTTTTCATATTTTCTTTTTGCCCATGCTTCTGCAATCTGTGCGCTTGTTGAACGCGATGATCTTCTTATCTGGTCAGTAAGAGAATACATTTCTTCTTTCGGAAAACTTTTAGTAATATCAAAAATTTCTCTTGAAAGCTGTCTTGTTAATTTATATACTTCTAAATCTCTAAAACTTGTAACGTATTCTATTTGGTTTTCTGATTACCGCTTACCAATTTTACCGCTTACCGCTTTATATTATCCTAAAATAATCAACTAATGTACAACGTCTTTCTCTTGTAAATGTTCTTGCTCTTGTAACGCCGTCGCCTGTCGGGCTTGCAATTGTAAACGATGAAAAACCGGCGCCTCCGCATCCTAAGCCTGCATAGCTAGGTCCGTTTTTTATAAAAATTGAACAGTTCATTGCTCTTGCCATTTTGGTTAATTTGGCAACATTTAAAGAGTGCATTATAGCGGTATGTCTGAATCCATGTTCGCATTCAACTGCCAGATCTATTGCTGCATCAACATCATTTACACGAACTAAAGGCATTACAGGCATAAGCTGCTCTGTCCATACTAATGGGTGTTCGCGACTAACTTCGCAAAGTAAAAGTCTTGTGGTTGAAGGAACTGTTAACCCTATAGCTTTTGCAATAACATCTGCATTTTGTCCTACAAATTTTTTGTTTGCAGCGCCTTCTTTTCCGGGTCCACCAGGATCGGAAATAACAAGCTCCGTTACTTTTTTAATTTGTTCTTCGTTTAATTCATAAGCGCCATTTTTTTTCATTTCTTCTTTCAATCTGTCTGCAACAGATGCAACAACTATTATCTCTTTTTCGCAGATACAGATTAAATTATTATCGAAACTGGCGCCATTAACTATATGTTTAGCTGATTTTACAAGGTCGGCTGTTTCATCTACAACACATGGCGGGTTTCCCGGTCCTGCTGCAATTACTTTTTTGCCACTGTTCATAGCAACATTAACTACTGCAGGTCCTCCCGTTACTACAAGAATTGCAATTTTTTTATGCGACATAAGTTCTTTTGCCGATTCAATTGTAGGAACATCTATGCAAGTAACAAGATTTACAGGTCCTCCTGCTTCAATTATTGCTTTATTCAGA
>JAAXXA010000650.1 GCA_013334735.1 Bacteroidota bacterium | reverse complement strand
TTCCGAATCCTGCTATTTCGCGGGAGAGGAATCTATCTCTAACAGAACAGCGCTTAATTGAGGATTGCGCATTCTAGGGTATAAGGCATAAGGGAAGCTGCTCTTTTTTATACCTTTATACCTTATACTTCTATACCTTTTAGAATTCATAAAATGCGACAATTTATCATGTTTTTAGTGTAATCAGAATTATGCTATGAAAATTATAAAACAAATGATTTGAATTTAAGAATTTCATTGCTTCTTTCAATGTTTATGACAATAAAAAAAATATTTCCTTTTACTGTTTTAGTATATAATAATACATTGTTTTCTCCCTTTTGAAGATATATTGTTTCTTTGCCGAAAATTCGTCCGGTAACATCATAAAACGAAACAGATGCGTTTGTTTCATACATACTATTCGTAACTAAATTTATATTTCCATAATCGTTAATTAAAATTGTTTGTTTTGTTTTACATTCCATCTTAACTGCAACAATTGGAGAAAAAGTAAATTTCCCATCAAAGTCTGTTTGTTTTAGCCTGTAATATGAAATTCCGGGAATCGGGTTTTTATCAGTATAACTGTAACGTATAATTTCATTGCTGTTTCCTGCACCGTTCATATAACCGACAATAGAGAATGTTACTGCATCCACAGATCGTTCAATTGTAAAAAAATCGTTATTCGTTTCAGAAGCTGTAATCCAGTCGAGTTCTATTTCGCCGCATACAGCATTAGCATTAAATTCCAATAGTTCAACAGGCAATAAAGTATTTACAATACAAGGAATAAAAGTAATATCATCAAGTCCGAAATCATTACCGTTGGCAACAACATTTTTATTGACAATACTGATAGTAACGCTTGTAGCGCTTCCCGAGTTCCATGTTGCATAAAATTCATCCCAGTTGTTTAATGTATCAGCCGGAGCGGTAAAAATACTACCAATAGTAGATCCGTTTATTGAAAATTGAAGTTGAGCGGGGTTGGCGGGATGAACCGAACATAGCCATGCGCAAAAGTAATAATTCGTATTAGTGGTAACTGTTACAGTCTGTTCCCAAACAGGTATGTTAGCCATGGTATTACCATTAGTTATTAAAAAATTTCCTTGTCCTCCATGACCTTTTGTGTTATATGAAAAACTTCCATGATAATTAGATCCTCTGAGCCCTACGCCATAATACCCTTCCGGATTAAGTTCAGTTTGTATCAGTGGATTATCTGCAACATAAGTATAACTGCTTGTAAATCCTGTATTGCCAGCGCTGAAATCGCTGTTGACAATAACATTGCTTCCGTTTTCCATAAAACCTGTAGGGCATCTTGAAATTGTCCGGGCTCCTTTAACACTTTTAGGATGAGGTGTGTGTGTAATGCCTTCAACTACCATTGATTGGCATTCTGCGTCAACAAGATGTCTTAAAGATGCTCCTGATGCAATATCATAAGTAAGCCAAAAATAGTTTGTTCCCGGTGAAAGTGCTATGGAACCGAAAATAGTAAAAGTACCATTCGGGTTCAAATAGGTTCCAAATAAAGTAGTAGTTGCAAATACAGAAGATGTTGCAGTATAATATACTTTGGCTTGAGCAATATCATTAGCGGGGTCATGCGAACCGTTTGTGCTGAATGTAAACGATGTTAACGTGAGAGCGCAAGTGCCTGTGGTTACAATTTTAATACCTATAATTTCGGCATTAATGCTGCCAATATTAACATTGCTTAATTCATTTTGAGTTACAGCGCTTGAAGTGCATAACATAGGCGCTCCCTGTGTTAATGTACCGAAATTTGTTACATCTTTTGTAATACCTGCAATTGTTGCTGTACCCGGATTTGCAGTTGTTCTGTATATGTACCCGATAGGAGCCACCGGTGAATCGTTGCTTGCTCTTACCTGTAATCCTGATATTGTTATTCTGTCATCTTTGTTTGTGCCGGTACAAGTAAAAGTAACTGTTATAGTGCCGGAAGTAACAACCATTGAAATCGCGCTTATATTTCTTAATGTTGTATATGTTGCAGTTCCATAACCCGGACGAAATTCGTAGCCCGTGGGTACTGTTAATATAAGTGTTTTGCCTGATTGATTTGCAATATCTGCATTGTTGTTTTCATCTATTCTTATGATGCCAAGTGTTGTATAACCTCCTGTGCATAAACTTCCACCACCTGTTGCAGCAGTTACCGTAACATTTGCTTTAATGTTGGTAAACAATAATATTAAAAATGAGAGGAGGAATATTTTAGTCATTGCAGTTTTTATCGTAAATTTTAGGCGTATATGATGAATTTCAAGTAAAGATAGTTAATAATAAAGCTTATAGCAAGTTTTTAAACATATATTTA
>JAAXXA010000649.1 GCA_013334735.1 Bacteroidota bacterium | reverse complement strand
TCCTGTTCTGGATTCTCCCGCCGGTTGTCATCGCGATAACTGCGGGTGTGGTTGTTCACAACCACTTCCTGAAGCAGGAGATGTTCGCCCGTGCACAAGCCTCCTCCGAGACCACGTCGGCCATCTGCTGGACGCGTTCTTCGGAACCTATGGGAGGGGCGATGTTTTTTGCCATGGCGTACCGCAAAAGAGAATGATTATCCGTAAAGAACCATTATTGTTTATAAGGTAAATGTTATATGTATTGTCGAAAGCAATTATTTTTTTTGATTTATCAGATAAATCTGCAATAATTTGAGGGCTGTATAATACTGTAGAATCTAAATTTAAAGTCCACAAAGCATTAGATTCATCTAAAACAGGATTATTGATTTTAAAACAAATATTATTATAAAAAAAAACTCCATCTGTTTTATACTGACACGAAAAACCGTCATAATTTTTGAAAAAAGATTTATTTTTTTCGAGATAAGAAAGAACATCGTTGTTCAAATAATTAGCAAACAAGCCCAATGATTTCTTTAAATTGCAGTATAAATAAATATTCGATTTCGGTGAAATATTTTTTGAAAAATTTATATACCCATTATTATTTCTTAATGTTTTTTCATCAGAATAACTTTTTAAAAACGATTTCAGCTCATTAACTGAATTGCCAAAAACTATGTAATCCTCAATTATTGAATAATATTTCCCATCCACCCCACTGAATAAATTGCCAAATAATAATGGTAATATTCCCGGATTTTTGTATTCGTAAATTTTTTCACTTTTCGGCAAATTCATTGCTTTACTTCTAACTTCTTTTACTTCCAAAATGCTTGATTTGCGATTCAATACTTTAATATTCCCTTTTTCTTTAGTTTTTTTCCCTTTTACATTCTTTCCCTTTATTTCCTTTGCTTTTTTTATTTTTTTAAGGGATTTGATTGTTTTTTGTTCAAGCAATAACGACTGTGATGATAGTATGGAAATAGCATTTGCAATATTTTTAGTTTTTATAACTGCAAACATGTTTACATTTTTATTTGAGTCGGATGGCTCTGTAATTACTAAAGCCAATTCGTTTCCAATTAAGCCGGTAATGTTTTTTTCAGTATCTGTTTTATATTTAGCGTTAAGCTTTGCAATGGCTGTATTACGGGCGCTATACTTTCCTTTTTGTTTAAGAAAAGTATTATACGACTTATACCATAAATCGAAATTGCTGAAACTATAACAAATAAACGATGCTGAAGATGAAGGTAATATTTTGGATAAACTTGTTTCTTGAGGTTCTTGTTCAGAAAATAAACCGAGAAAATTTGACTGATTATCTTCTGTTTTAGTAAATCCGTTAAATAAAATTGCATCTTTTTTAATACTTAAATCAAACGCAGACCAAGAAGCAAAATCCGATAATTCGCAAATTATTTTTGAATAACTGTCTTTAATCAGGGTCGAAAAAAGAATAGGGAAATATTTAAAATTTATATAAATATTCGCATTTACTTTTTTACCGGCAGTACCTGAAATTTTAACAAAATCGGCATTTTTAGCCAATGTTATACCTGTTTTTTGCTGTTTAACAGCTGCATCAACCAATGAGGGTTGAAAACTGCAAATAAAAATATCATTTGATATGGTATATGTGAATTTTTCATTTCTATTTTTTAATTGGAGTTCAGAAATGCCTGTACCCATAAATAATCGTTCACTTATTTTTAAACCCGAACAGGGCATCTGTTTTATGATATTTTCAACTTCCGTTTTTTCAAATCGTCCTGCAAGAGCAGTCATATAGAGTATTCCCGTGCTCTTATCGGGTAATGCGTGAAATGAAATATATACGGAATGATCAGCTAAAATTTTTGAAGTGTTTTTATTTAATTTAAAAACAGAGTCGAGAATATTAATGTCTTTATTAATTTTTGTAAAAGGGTCAATTTTCGTGAGTTCTCGCCACACACCTGAGTTTATAGAAATATCATTCCATAACAAATCCGCTTGTTTGACATCTATAATTAATGCCGCATCCGTAGGTACAGAATTAAGCGGTGATAATTCTTCAATATTTGAAAATACAAATTTGAAAATAAGCCATATAAAAAGTATAAATATTATTAAGGATATAGTAATGGCAAAAACTATCTTTTTATCTCGGATAAGTTCCTTGTAATTTATCTTTTTAATAGAATGAAATATGTTAAGTAGCATTTTTACCGGCATTCGCAAAATTGTTCATTAATGTTCAAAAATAGAATTTATATATAAAAAAAAGCAATGTTCAAACTTTAGGCACTTCTTTTATAAACATTGCTTTGTTATTAAAAAAATTTTGAACATTGCTTTTTTTTATA
>JAAXXA010000111.1 GCA_013334735.1 Bacteroidota bacterium | reverse complement strand
TATATATGTGCTTAGTACTGTCCCTTATTATAAAGGTACTACCAATAATTTGCTCTATTGCGCTCAAAAATGCAATTTGAATAAAGATTATGATGGGGCAATTTCAATCTACAGAAAACTTATTTCGTTACAACCCGCGAACAATAGTTATTACTTGCCTTTGGCTCTTGTATATGAAAGCAAAAATCAAATAGATTCTGTAATAATTATCACAAATCGATTACTGGCTAAAGAACCGTTAAATGCTTCCGCGCTTGGTAAATTGGGAGAAATGTATGGGAAACATCTTAATAATTATGACAAATCACTTGATTACCTTTCAAAAGCTTATTCAATATCTCCGAAAGATCTTCCATTACTCGAAAATTTAGGAATAGTTTACGGTTTAAAAAAGAATTTTGAAAAGTCGATGGAATATTTTAACAAAGCTATTGCTGTAAAACCCGATAATCCCCAAATTTACATGAATATGGCAGGTACATATTTTAATATGGGAAATAAACAGAAAGCTGATGAATACAGAGCTAAAGCTGAAAAATTATTAAAAGCCAAGAAATAGTTAGTGTAAAGTTTATAAAGTTATAAAGTTCATAAAGTTATAATATTACTTATACCTTATACCTTATACCTTATACCTCTACTTCGTTCTTCCTGGATAAACCTTCAAAGCTTCTTCGATGCACTTCATAGAGCTTTTCAAAGATTCTAAATTCAATACATAGCTAATACGAACTTCATTTTTCCCAAGGAAAGGAGTAGAGTAAAATCCGGTTGCGGGCGCCAGCATCACAGTTTGACCTTCGTAATTAAAGCTTTCAAGAAGCCATTGGCAGAATTTGTCAGAATCGTCAATAGGAAGCCTTGCCACAGCATAAAAAGCTCCGCTTGGATTCGGGCAAAAGCAACCGGGAATTTTATTAATAGATTCTACAACAATATCTCTGCGGGCAATGTATTCTTTCATTACTTTGTCGAAATACGATTTAGGAGTATCTATAGCAGCTTCAGCAGCAATTTGACCAAATGTAGGCGGACTTAATCGTGCCTGTGCAAACTTCATGGCAACTTTCATAACTTCTTTATTCTTTGTTATAAAAGCGCCTATACGTACACCGCAAGCGCTATATCGTTTAGATACGGAATCAAGCAAAATAACATTATCTTCAATTCCTTTTAAATTCATTGCAGAATGATGCACCTTTCCATCATAGCAAAACTCTCTGTAAACTTCATCGGAAAATAAATACAGATCGTGTTTTTTTACAACTTTTTTGAGTAATTCCAGTTCTTCCAATGAATACAAATACCCTGTAGGATTGCTGGGGTTACATATCATTATTGCTTTTGTACGGGGAGTAATGGCTTTTTCAAATTCAGAAATAGGAGGTAAGGCAAAACCTGTTTCTATTGACGAATATATAGGTTTGATATGAACTCCCGAATTAACGGCAAAACCTATATAATTTGCATAAAAAGGCTCGGGTATAATAACTTCATCACCTGGATTTAGGCAAACCTGCATAGCAAAAAGAATGGCTTCCGAACCACCTGTTGTAACAATAATATCATCAGGTGTAATATTAATTTTACACGATTTATAATATTCACAAAGTTTTTGTCTGTATGACAAAATTCCTGCGGAATGGCTGTATTCAACAACTTTTATGTTAGTATTTTTGATAGCTTGAATAACATTCTCCGGTGTTTCAATATCAGGTTGACCAATATTAAGATGATAAATTTTCATTCCTCTTTTTTTTGCTTCTTCAGCGAATGGAACAAGTTTTCTTATAGGTGAAGCTGGCATTTGGCAGCCCTTCTGTGATATTTGAGGCATAATTTTATATAGTTTTATTAATAAAAATCCCGATTCGGTATCCGAAAATATAACGGATACAAGAATCGGAACAAAATTATATTTTATTTGTTAATTAATGAACAAATAATAATTACTTTTTTTATTTATACTTTATACGGTGTAAATTATTTCATTTGGGTATTTGGTATAAGGTATAAGTGTATATGCTATAACCGGCACTTCCTTATGCCTTTATACCGAAAACCTCTATACCTTTTTGTATTCATCAAATGCGGAAATTTATTTCGGTTTTATTTAGTAAAAACTATTGTTGAAGTTGGTGTTGTTTTAAGGTTTAGCGGATGTTTTATCTATCACATTTCCCTTAACTGTAAGAACAACATTACCTTCTTTAGTATTGGAAAAAACCGTAATTTGTTTGTTGAATGTTCCAACCTTATCCATTTTAGTGTAATTAACTTTAATCGTGCCTGTTTTCCCCGGTAAAATTGGTTCTTTTGGCCATGATGGAACCGTACAACCACAGGTAGCTGTAACATTTGAAAGTATCAATGGTCCCTTTCCAGTATTTGTAAATTTGAATTCACAACTTCCTTCAGAGCCAATTTGAACAGTGCCAAAATCATGTGCCTTTTTACTAAAAGTTATTTCTGCTCCATCGCTAACTGTATTCGGAGAAGGTTCAGAAGTGGTAATAGGTTGCGCATTTAAGGCAAAAAATGTAAATAACACTAAACTTAAAAATAAAACTGATTTTTTCATAGTATCCATAAATAAAAGAATAATATATCTTCTTATTTTTGTGGAGCAACTACCTCATTTGTTTGTTTAACAGGTACTACTTCCGCAGGTGTATTGTCAACAACAGTTCCTTTAATACTTAAAACTACTGTTTCTGTTGTAGCATTTGAAGTAACCGTTATTTGCTTGCTAATTGTACCAACGACATTTGTTTTGGTATAGTTAACTTTAATAATTCCAGTTTTTCCCGGTAAAACAGGTTCTTTTGTCCATGATGGAACAGTGCAGCCACAGGATGATTTTACATCTGATAGAATCAAAGGTTCCTTACCGGTATTTGTAAATTGAAATTCACAATTTCCATCGGCGCCCTTTTGTACGGTACCATAATCATGTACAAGGCTTTCAAAAGTGATTTCCGCTCCATTTTTATCTGATTTAACAGGAGGGGTAGTTGTAGATTTTATAGCTGTTTGAGCATTCAAAGCAATGAATGTGAATATTGATATACTTAATATAAATAATTTTTTCATAGTTTTAATTTATAATTAAAGTTAAACATTTTATCATTTTGGAGGCGTAGCAACCTCATTTGTTTGTTTTTCAGGTGGTACTTCCGCAGGTGGCGTATTGTCAACTATGGATCCTTTAATAGATAAAACAACAGTTTCTGTCTTGGCATTTGAAATAACAGTTATTTGTTTGCTAATTGCACCAACAACATTAGTTTTGGTATAATTAATTTTAATGATTCCGGTTTTTCCCGGTAAAATTGGTTCCTTCGGCCATGCCGATGCGGTGCAGCCTCAGGAAGTTTTGACTTCCGATAGTATTAATGGTTCTTTACCAGTATTAGTAAATACAAATTCCGTATTTCCATCAGCGCCCTTTTGTAATGTTCCATAATCATGAACAAGATTTTCAAAGGTTATTTCAGGGGCATTTGGATTTTCTGTAACTACAGCAGTAGTAATGCTTGTGGCTGTTTGAGCATTAATGGCAAAGAACGCAAATAATGCAATGCCTGATAATAGTAGTCTTTTCATGTTTTTAAATTTATTATATTTAATTTATTTTGCTAAAGGTGTAGCTTCATCATTAACAATTTTTTCGGGTGAATTGGCCGCGGGTAATTCAAGAACCGTGCCTGTTATACGTAAAACTATAGTTCCATTTTTAGCGTTTGAGTAAACTGTAATTTGTTTGTTAATAACGCCAACATTTGCCATTTTAGTGTAATTAATTTTAATTATCCCTGATTTACCCGGTAGTATTGGTTCCTTCGGCCATGCCGATGCAGTACACCCTCAGGAAGTTTGAACATTCGAAAGAATTAGCGGCTCAGTACCTGTATTTATAAGTTTAAATTCGCAATTTCCATCAGCACCCTGATAAACAGAGCCGTAATCATGAACTAATTTGTCAAATGTTATTTCTGAATTATTTGTAGCTGCCTGAGTGGATTTTTCTGTTTTTTCCTGAGCTTTGATTACAAAAATTGTTGAAATCAAAAAAAACATGGTTAAGAAAAATTTTCTCATTTTAATCAAGTTTAGTATTAATAATATTTAAGCATAGCAAAAGTAGTAAAAAATAGATATAGGATTATAATTATTTTGAAATATATTAACACAATTTAACAATATTGACACATGTAAGCTTGAAAAATTTTAAAACCATCCAGCATCCTTATATTAATGTATTTTATACCGATAGCATATATGTAATAGCCCAATATGCAAAACAAAAATATTGGACTAAACATATATTGCAACGGCATTACCTTTGTAAATTTATAAAATAGTTTTAGCCTATTTTATAAATACAAATGGTATTACCTCAAAGTGTAATGTAAATTTGAAAATTAGTTAATTTGAAAATGGGTTAATTTGAAAATTTGAAAATGGAAAGTATTCGTAACCTTTTCAGTGTTCTAAGGTACTTATGATCCGCTATTGGCGAAAGCTGCATAAGTTCACAATTTAGACTTAAGTCCTTTATGTAGAGAGCATTTGCGTTACCCTAACATTAGCTTTGACTAAGCTAAGTTCCCTATGGTTGGAAGCTAATAAAATAAGTCTTCTGATAATTCGAGGCTCTGCATTGGTCTTATTTATTGGTATTACGACTTTTTCTGCAAAATTTATATTTTTCATAATCGCCGGCTGAAAGTTCTTTCAATTCACTATCGAATATTACATTATAAGTTCCTTCATTTTCTTCAGAAATAGGGCAAAGTAAATGATTCCATGTTTTAATACCCAAATGAACTCTGTTAAGAGTAGTTTTAAGGAGTAAATTATTGGAAATTAGTTTATTCCCGTTTTTTTCATATGTTTCGTTTGTAAAAAGAGTATCTGATATTCTTTTTATTTTAGAAATATAATGTTTTATAATTTTTTGATTATAGTCATTATTGATGGAGGTTTCAAATAAATAACTTTCTGCCTTTGCAGTTTTTTTATTAATATTAACCTGAAAGTATTCGATATCAAATATTGGATATCCAAAGTATAAAGCTCTATATATTTTGTATAAAAAATCAAAAGTATGATCGGGATTAATTTCATTTTCCCAACAATTATAATAAACTATTTCGTAATAGCTTGATTTGTCGATTACTTCATACCAAGTCCATAATAATTTCTGGATTTCATATTTTGGATTTGCTCTGATTACCGGTTGATAAATTTTAGCAATTTCAGATGCAGAATAACTTTTGTCAGCTAGTATTATTTGCTCATTGGAATTGATTACTTTATAATTTCTCGATTTATTCCCTGTATAGCAAGCCGAGTAAATTAATGCAATTAAAATAAAAAAAATTATAAGGATAAACGCTTTATATATTTTCATGGGTTTATATATTCTTTCAAAACTGATATTCATATTACCATTGCATGGTGAAATATTACGCTCCTATGGAGCTTTTAAAAAAGAAGAATTGTCTTTTTCTACAAATATTTCGCCCTGCTGGGGCTTATTGTGTGTGCAAAATCAATTATTAATATTCAATATTCTTTTTTCTTTTATATTTTCATTTTCAATTATACAAAAATATAGTCCTTTATTGAGATTATCGGTTTTTATTGATATTTGTTTTCGTCCATTGGTATTAAAACTTTCAGTAAATTCATCAACTATTTTCCCAATGCAATTATATATCCTGCAATTTAAATTTCCGGCAGAGGGTAGATAAAATCGCGCATTATAGTTATTTGAATTAAAGGCTGCATATTCGTTACTATTACTGTTATTGCCGTGATTCGTAATGAAATCATTCTCTAAAACAGGATTAATAATTCCATTAAAAAGTGTTTTAAAAACATCTTCTTCAACTGCATTAAAAGCGCTATAATTGCCCCATTCAAAAGTATTAGCGCTTCCATTAGTAATAAATATCAGCCCTATTTTTTTTCCGGAATTAAAAAACATATCACTAAGCAAACCATAGGAATCGCCTATATGACCAGTCATTTCGTAATTCGGCGCAACGATATCGCTGTTTAAAATATTTGTAGTATGCTGAAAGCCCAATCCCCAGCTACGAAAAAGTCCATAAAAATTATCTCCATTATTTCCATTAAAAATCCATTGAGGCTTTTGCATTAATGCAACTGTAGTATCATTAAGAATTCTTACGCCTTTATAAACGCCAGAATTCATTTGCATAAGCATAATTTTTGAAAGATCATAAGCGCTTATACGTAAGCTAGCCTGCGGACTATAAATTAAGCCATTTGAGCCAATTTTATAAAATAGGGAATCTCTTGAAACAGGCTTTATTCCTTTATAATTATCTGCCTGCGCTTTCCATTCGCCCTCCTTCATTCTGTATAGAACAGCAATATTATCAATGTTGTTAATATCTTGCACATTAAAGCTGCCGCTTATCCCAAGAGGTTCAAATATATTTTGTTTACAATAAATATCAAATCTTTGTCCAGAGAGTTTTTCGATCATAGTACCTATAATTCCGTAATTAAGATTACTGTAATTAAAAAAAGTTCCGGGAGGTTTATTTTGCCATAAATCCAAACTGCGATAAAAGCCCGTATCACTTAAGAGTCCTGCCAAATCAGGTGGGATTTTTTTTGAATAAGTATCCTGCAAAAAATTAGAATAAGCTGCACAATCATTTATTCCTGAAGTATGTGATAATAACATACGGGGAGTAATGGCAATATCAGGATAATAAGGGTTTTTTACAACATACCCGAGAATATTACTTATGTCTTCATCCAGACAAAAAAGCTCCTGTTCATAAAGTTTCATAAAGGCTATAGCTGTGACAGTTTTAGAAATAGATGCAACTTTATAAAGAGTGCTGTCAGTAACAGGAATATTACGTGAAAAGTCGGCTGTTCCAAAATTCCCTGAGTAAACAATATTATTATTACAAACTGCAATTACCGACATTCCCATTAGCTGATGGTAAGAAAAAATATTTTCTAATTGCCTATTAATGGATTGCCCGTAAGAAGTTGTTAATATTGAAAATAAAAATATAAAGGAATTTATTTTTTTCATTTATAAAAAAGCGCAAAATCATTTTGCCCAAAAATATAAAAATTATGTCAAGGGAGGGATAAAAAAGTCGCAAGTAAATACTAAGTTGGCAGTCGGCAGTTCTCAGTTGGCAATTCTCAGTTGGCAGTTCACAGTCGGCAGTTTGCAGTTTGCAGTTGACAGTTTGCAGCATGCAGTTCACAATCGGCAGTTGGCTACTCTGTCAGCGGTGGAAACATAATATTTGATTTTATTAAAAAATAATGTAGTTTTGTGATGCTTAAAATAATCGATATATGAAACTTTCAAAAAAATGCGAATACGCATGTTTAGCACTTATTGACCTTTCGGAAAATTTCGATAAAGATTACATAAAAATAGTTGATATTTCTCAACGCTGGTCAATACCAAAAAAGTTTCTGGAGCAGATACTCATTACCTTAAAAAATTCAGGTTATTTAAAAAGTAAAAAAGGCTCGGTAGGTGGGTACAAGCTTAATAAAATGCCTGAACAAATTTCTCTTGCCGAAATTATCAGGCTTATTGACGGAGCGCTTGCGCCTGTGGAATCGGTAAGTAAATATTTTTACGAAAATTCACCAGTTGAGCAGCATAAAAATTTAATGAGTGTATTTATTGATATAAGAGATTACGTATCGGATAAATTAGAGAGCACCTCTTTTGCCGACTTAATTAAGTAAAAAAAAGTGTTAAATAAACTAGTGTAATATTAATTTGAAAATTACATAATTTGAAAATTTGAAAATGGTATAATTTGAAAATTTGAAAATGGTATAATTTGAAAATTTGAAAATGAGTTAATTTGAAAATGAAATACCATAATTTATTCGAATTTAGGCAATATATCATTGAGGAAATTTACTAAGAGGTTGTTTAAATATTATTGAACCCAAAGGGTTCACAGGTTTATAGAAAAATTGTTAACATTAATTAGTTCGACCTCTGCGAGGTCGTACACCTACATTGTATTTTTATTTTATAAACCTATGATGCCTCTGGCATCCACACAAAGCCACCGCTATTTTTTTTAAATAAAAGTTTTTAAAAAAA
>JAAXXA010000110.1 GCA_013334735.1 Bacteroidota bacterium | reverse complement strand
CGTAAACGATATTACTGAAGATCCCGAAGATCGTGCCATTGTCATAGCCACTATCAATTTATCACGCAGCCTTGGCTTTCAAACTATTGCAGAAGGTGTTGAAACTGCCGGGCACTTAGCATTTCTCCGCGAACAAGGCTGTGATGAAGTACAAGGCTATTATTTCAGCAAACCGGAAAGTGGCGAACTGATAGAGAAAAAACTCATCGAGGCTAATGCTAAAGTTACAAAAAAACTAATTAAATTATATAATCAGTTAAAATATTTCATTTTTTTATAAAAAATTATTTAGTTTTTTTATTCTTAAGCCTCAGGGAATTGGCTACTACAATTATATCGGAAAATGCCATGGATGCTGCAGCTACCATAGGGTTTAGTAAGCCTGCTGCTGCTATTGGTATAGCGATAATGTTATAAAAAAAAGCCCAAAAAAGATTTTGCTTAATTGTAGAAAGTGTTATTTTGCTTATCTTCCATGCTTTTGTAATAAGTTCTAAGTCCCCTTTTAAAATTATTACCTGAGCTGATTTAATTGCTATCTGAGTTGCATTACTTAAAGAAATACTCAAAGATGCCTGTGCAAGAGCCGGTGCATCGTTTATACCATCGCCAACCATAGCAGTTAATTCCTTTTTTGCTAACTTTTTAATAATACATAATTTTTCGTTAGGGAGTTTTTTATAATAAAACTTATTGATGCCAAGTTCTCCCGCTATGTATTCACATTTTGCCTTACTATCGCCACTCAAAATTACAGGTGTAATATTATTGTCTTTTAGAAAACTAATTACTCTTTTTGCTTCGGGTTTAATTTCATCTTCAATATCAAGCCAAGCAACAAGTTTTTCGTCAATTATAAGGTATGCCGTATGGTTTGTTTCTTCGGTTGAATGTAAGGCTATATCATACGAGCCAATTTTATAAACAATTCCACATTCATCAATAGCTTCAATTCCGATTCCTTTCAATTCGTTAATTTTTTGGAAATTTTTTAATTCAGATGCCGTATATTCTTTTACTATTGATTTCGCAATTGGATGCGATGAATGTTTTTCGAGACTGTAAATAATTGATTTTGCAGATTTTTCAGTAATATCAAATGTTTTTAGCTTTTTAATTTTAAAATTTCCGGTAGTTAATGTTCCTGTTTTATCAAATACTATTCTTTTGATATTGGCTATAGTTTCGAGAGTGCTGCCACCTTTAACAAGAATGCCATTTTTAGCCATTCTGCCTATTCCTACCACTACAGCAGTAGGAATGGCAAGACCCAATGCACAGGGGCATGAAATAACCAATACGGCAATGCTGTTCATCAGAGCAATTTGAAAAATTACACCTATTGCATAGTACCAAATCAGAAAGGTTAGTATTGCAATACCAACTACCAAAGGAACAAAAACTGCAGAAATTTTATCGGCCAGATTTTGCATTTTAGGTTTGTCCTGCTGCGCGTCCTTTACCATATCAATGATTTGCGAAAGCATAGTTTCTTTTCCAATAGCGGTGGCTTTAAATTTTATACTGCCTGCTACCAGTATGGTTCCTCCAATAACAACGTCATTAATAATTTTATCTATAGGAAGACTTTCGCCTGATATCATTGATTCGTCAACGCTTCCAGTTCCCCAGTAAATTTTGCCATCTACAGGTATTTTATCTCCTGTGTTGATAAGAATTAAATCGTTTTTTTTGATATTTGAAGAGTCAACTTCTTCAACAGATTCACTTTCATCAGTATTGATTATAATTCTTTTTGCTTTTGATTTCTGAAGTTTAACAAGATCGTCAATAGCAGATGTTGTGCGCTTAACAGAGCGATACTCAAGAAGATTTCCGAATAATACAAGCGTTATTATACTTGCTGAAGTTTCGTAATACTGGAAGTTATGTCCAAGATTATTTAATGTACCATATAAACTATAAAAAAATGCAGCCGAAGAACCTAATATTATCAGCACATCCATATTGGGTACACCTGCTTTTATTGATTGAAATGCGCTTCGCCCGAAATGCCATACACCTATTGCAAATACAGGAATACATAGAGCTAACTGAAAAAATGGGTTGTGAAAAATATGATAGGGGAGAAACATTGCTATCAAAAGAGGCAATGTGAATATAAGAGAGATAATAAATTTTATTTCAATAAAAGATAATCCCTTTTTCGTTTTGTTTGTATCTTCAATAACAGTATAACCCATTGAGCGAATCCTGCTTTTAGCTTTAGTTATATTTTCTTTATCTAGCTGACTAAAGCTAACTTCTGCAGAAGCAAAATTAACATCCACATTTTTAAATCCATCTTTTTCCAGTTGCTTTTTAATACCCAAAGCGCAATTAGTGCAATTCATTCCTTCGATGCTTAGTTCCGTCTTTTTATTAGATATATCAGTTTCCATAACCTATAATTTGCATACAAAGGTAATTCTTTATTAAATCATTATCAAGAATTATTCTAAATAATTTTAAAGAGGATTGAACTTAATTGTTTACCTTTATATTTTATGCGAATTATGAGTTAAATGAAATTTTGTCACAAAGTTACTATTCGCCTATGGTGAGTATTAAGGTACACGAAGATATTAAGGTTGTATTTTTCTTAATGAAGCTTTGTTTATTTGGGTATTAGCGAATATATATTTGCTAGTTAAAATTTCAATTAAATTAAACTAAACTAAACTAAACTAAACTAAACTAAACGACATTGGTATATTATCTTCAAATAAATTTATAAAAAATAATAAACCAAATTTTTAGTAATAAAAAAGTTCTTTTACTTTAGCATAAATTTCTGAGATAGAATTTTTAAGTTATTGAAATGAAAATACCAAAAAATAACGAAGTAAATAGAACAGTTTTGATGGCGGTTACTATGGCATCAAATTTTCTAAACCCACTTATGGGGGCGGCAGTAAATATTGCATTACCCAGTATCGGCAGCGAATTTTCGTTAGATGCTGTTAGCATGAGTTGGGTAACTATGGCTTACTTGCTAGCATCGGCGGTTTTTTTGCTTCCCATGGGGAAAATTGGTGATATGTTGGGGCGTAAAAAAATATTTTTATTCGGAAATATATTTTTTACAATAGCAACCTTGATGTGCGCTTTTTCATCTTCAGGGTATTTTTTAATTTCCTCTCGTCTTTTACAGGGAATAGGCAGCGCAATGATGTACAGTACTAGCATGGCTATTGTAATTTCGGCATTTCCTCCACAGGAAAGGGGGAAAGTAATAGGATTAAATGTGTCTATGGTTTATTTAGGTTTATCCATTTCACCATTTTTGGGAGGTATATTAACTCAAACCTTCGGTTGGCGTAGTTTGTTTTTTATTAATGCTGCGGTTTCATTTTTTATAATTTTCGCGATTTATTTTAAAATTAAAGCTGAATGGATTGAAGCGAAAAACGAAAAATTTGATTGGTTAGGAACACTCATCTATATGCCATCAATGACGGCAATGATGTATGGGTTTTCGAAATTGCCCACTACTCCTGCAATATTAACAACAATTTTAGGAATTGCTGGTTTGATCGCTTTTGTATTCGTGGAATTTAAAAATCCTTTTCCAGTGCTGAATATGAAATTGTTTTTTGAAAATAAAATATTTGCGAGTTCCAATTTGTCGGCTTTTATAAATTACGCGGCAACATTTGCGGTAAGTTTTGTTTTAAGTTTATATTTGCAGTACGCGAAGCATTTAACACCAAATGAAGCAGGCTTGGTTCTTATTACACAACCTGTTTTGATGGCTTTGGTAGCAATTTTTTCAGGTCGTTTGTCGGATAAGATAAACCCTCGATGGCTGGCATCTTCGGGAATGGCTATAAGCGTAATAGGTTTGCTTATGTTATCGTATATTGAACAAAACACTTCACAAGCTTTTATTATAACCGCCTTAGCAATACTGGGTTTTGGTTTTGGTTTATTTTCATCGCCAAATACCAACATGATAATGAGTTCGGTGGAACGAAAATTTTATGGCGTTGCATCAGCCACAGTAGGCACTATGCGTAATACCGGTATGGTGTTCAGCATGGCTATCGCTGCGCTTTCGGTTCATATTTTTGTAGGACAAAAACAAATTAATGATTCCAATATCGAAAATTTTATTCATAGTTCGCAGGTGATTTTTTTAGTATTTACAATACTTTGCATAATTGGAGTTTTCTCTTCATTTGTGGGTAAAAAGTTAATTAAAAATTAAAAGAACTATTTGTTCAATAATATAACATGTGTTGGATAAAATGTAGAATTTTAAATTAAAAGGATTCAATCTGCAATCAGCAAAGAATTTTAAAATATTTCAAAATGAAAAAACTATATTTAATATTTATTATAAGCTTTGTATTTTCTATTAATAATTCCAAAGCTCAGATATATGGATGTACTGATCAATTGGCAACAAATTATGATTTTTCAGCTACTGATAATGATGGAAGCTGTATATATAATTCCGCTTCTATTTCACCTGTATCAAGTTTTAATCTGGATAGTAATATTATAGAAACATCAGGACTTGTAAAATGGAATAATCAAATATGGACACATAACGATAATTCCGATATAAATATTTATTCGTTAGATACTAGTAATGGTAATATTATTCAATCTTATGCACTGAGTGGCGTTGTAAATAGAGATTGGGAAGATATTTCGCAAGACAATGATTACATTTATATTGGTGATTTTGGTAACAATTCAAGTGGTAACAGAACCGATTTAAAAATTTTAAGGATTGATAAAAACTCTTTAATACTTAATTCTCCTATAATAGATACAATTAATTTTTTATATTCTGATCAAATTGATTTTAGCGCAGCCGAGGCTAATAATACTGACTTTGATTGCGAAGCTTTTATTGTTTCGGCAGACAGTATTTTTTTATTTTCCAAACAATGGGTTAGTAATAAAACCAGTGTGTATTCTCTTCCCAAAGTTCCAGGAAGCTATATTGCAAAATTAAAGCATTCTTATAATGTTAATGGATTAATAACCGGAGCTGTTTATCTTGAACCGAAGAAACTTGTTGCTCTGTGCGGTTACAGCAGTTTATTACAACCATTTGTTTATTTGCTTTATGATTTTAAAGGCAATGATTATTTTAGCGGAAATAAAAGAAAAATATCTATATCCTTACCATTTCATCAGGTTGAAGGAATTGCTACAACAGATGGATTAAAATTTTACATTTCTAATGAATATTTTACAAAATCGTTTTTAATTAATATTCCACAAAAACTTCATATTCTTGATTTAAGTACATTGTTGGGCGACTATTTAAATAATATATTAAGTGTTTCTGAATTTACTAAAAGTAATTATGTTTTAATTTTTCCTAATCCGGCAAATAATATTGTAACTATTAAAACAAATAATGTCATTTTTCCATCAAATTATTTTTTCGAAAACCAAGCAGGTCAAATTGTTTTGAAAGGTAAACTGACTAAAAATAATCAAAATATTAATATTTCTGATTTATCCTCCGGTGCGTATATTTTAAAGATAGGTGAGGAAAACAAAGCCTCTTTTAAAGTGATTAAAAGATAACGTAATTGTCTAAAGTGAAAATTAAAATGCCATATTTATTTTAAAGAATAAAAAATATTTTAAAATGTAGCAAAAAAATCCTCTCCAGCCTTAAAAAAATCAAGTTATTTTATCAAAATAATGATTTTGTAAATATTATAACAGTAATAGAATCAGGTTTTATTTGACAAAAAATGGGTTTAGTCAGTAAAAATCATTTTTATTAATTTTAACTTGTCAATAAAGCTGCATTAATCGTAACTTTGCAAACATATTTTATGTATTATTTTGAACAGGATACTTATAATACAAACTGCTTTTTTGGGCGATGTGGTACTTGCAACTCCAATAGTTGAAAAGTTACATAAGGTATTTCCTGACGCAAAAATTGATTTTATAATTCGAAAAGGTAACGAAGGTATTTTAAGAGGACATCCTTTTCTGAACGAAATTATTGTTTTAGATAAACAAAAAAACAAATATCGAAATCTTTTTAAAATAATCAGTCAAATAAGGAAAAGTAGATACGATCTGCTAATAAACCTTCAGCGTTTTGGCTCTTCAGGATTTATTACTGTTTTATCAAAAGCAAAGCATACAATAGGATTCGATAAAAATCCTTTTTCGATTTTTTTTAGCAAAAGAGTAAAGCACATTATAGGGAAAAAAAATTCAAATATTCATGAAATTGATCGGAATTTATCTTTGATAGATGAATATGGAGATAAAACCCGTATCATGCCGCGTATATACCCTTCGGACAATGATTTTAAAAAAACAGAATCATTCAATGAAAATATATACATTTGTATTGCGCCTGCTTCCGTTTGGTTTACAAAGCAGTACCCTACAGAAAAGTGGTTGGGATTTATAAGAATTATTCCGGAACATTTGAATATTTATTTAATAGGTTCTGATAAAGAAAGAGAGCTCTGTAACGAAATAGTTAATGAATCAGGGCGTAAGAATATATACAACGAAGCAGGCAAATTTAGTATATTAGAAACAGCAGCGCTTATGAAAAATTCTGTAATGAATTTTGTTAATGATTCGGCTCCTTTGCACTTTGCATCGGCTATGAATGCTCCTGTTACTGCTATTTATTGTTCTACTGTTCCTGAATTCGGATTTGGTCCTTTATCTGATAATTCACGTATTGTTCAAACTCTTGAGCAACTGGATTGTCGTCCTTGCGGGCTTCACGGATTCAAATCCTGTCCGGAAAATCATTACGAATGCGCTTATTCAATTAACTCAGAAGATTTATTAAAAAACATTACTAATTAAAATATTATGTTAGACGAAATTTTTAATACTACGAAAGTTTTAACCAGTGGAGGAACAATCCTGTATCCAACAGATACAATTTGGGGAATTGGTTGTGATGCTACCAACGCGGATGCAGTTGATAAAATATATAAAATAAAAAAACGTGTTGAAAGCAAATGCCTTATTGTTCTGGTTTCGGATACTGATATGCTTAAAGATTATCTTGTAACATTCCCCGATATTGTTAAAGATCTATTAAATAATCTTGAAAGACCTACAACTATTATATATCCTCACGCTAAAAACCTTGTAAAAAATGTAATTGCTCCCGATGGAAGTGTGGCTATTAGGATTGTAAAAGATGAATTTTGTAAACAAATGATTACCCTTTTTGGAAAACCTATTGTTTCTACATCAGCAAATGTTTCGGGTGAAACAGCTCCAATTTCTTTTTGCAAAATTTCGGAAGAAATTATTGATTCCGTTGACTATGTTGTGAAATATGACAGAAATAGAATTAGGCAAATGAAGCCGTCAACCATAATAAAAGTCCTAGATAGTGGAGAATACGAAATAGTTCGCCCTTAAATATCGTCTGCCCATAATTTAAAATATTAGAATTATTTTTGATTTCATATTTTAGATTGAAAATAAATTTATCCCGTTTAGAGTATAAATCATAAATCTTAATTCTCAAATCTCAAATTAACACTAATATTGAGGTTTGGAAATGGATACAAATTATTTTAACTTTTGAAACTCAATTTCAATTTTCCAATATTAAATTTTATTGCTCAAATGGCATCAGAAGCTAATTTGGAAGCTTTTGTAATAGGTGGCTTTGTGCGGGATTTAATTATTAACCGCAAAAGTAAGGACATTGATATTGTGGTTGCCGGAAGTGGAATTGAGCTTGCCACTAAGGTTGCGGGAAATTCAACACCCCCTCTTGATGTTAAGATATTTAAAAATTTCGGTACCGCGATGATTCATATCAACGATGTTGAAATTGAATTTGTCGGTGCGCGTAAAGAATCTTATAGAAGCCATTCACGTAAGCCAATAGTGGAGAATGGTAATATTGAGGACGATCAAAACAGAAGAGATTTTACGATAAATGCTATAGCAATTAGCCTTCAAAAAAATAATTTTGGAGAAATAGTAGATCCTTTCAACGGTATTGAAGATATAAAAAATGGTATAATACGTACACCGTTAGATCCCATTGTTACTTATTCTATTTTTTACATCTGAAATTGCAGCAAAGGTTTTTTCTTCAATTTCAAAATTTAGTTGAGTAGCAAAGCGAATTGCTCTCATCATACGTAGAGGATCATCAGAAAAAGT
>JAAXXA010000648.1 GCA_013334735.1 Bacteroidota bacterium | reverse complement strand
ATTCGAAGGATATGTAAATGCTATAGCCCCGGGACAATCAGCAGTATTTTTCGAAAACAACGATGTAGTAGGAGGGGGAATTATTCAATAGGGATATTCGTTAATAATATAACACTCTGGTTATCAACAATATATGTTAATAACTTTTAAATAAAAAACCCCGAAAGAAGCAAAAAAAGGGCTAATTTCGGGGTAATTTATTTAAAAGACATGACAAAAATAATACAATTACCCAAGAAAATCAGGTGTCGTCAAATAGAGTTTTCAACACCTCATGAACAAGCATCAGAATACTGGGATTATTTTTTAACAACAGAACTCGGAGGAATATATCAGTCCATCCCATGGGATGCCTTGTGTAATGACTTTCGCCCAAAACGGAAAGAAAACCGAGGCAAGAAAGCGGAATTTGATTT
This sequence comes from Bacteroidota bacterium, assembly GCA_013334735.1. Lineage (GTDB taxonomy): Bacteria > Bacteroidota > Bacteroidia > Bacteroidales > CG2-30-32-10 > JAAXXA01. Next base: position 1,932 of record JAAXXA010000648.1, on the reverse strand, counting down.
ACAGGGCAAGATAGCTCTTCAGTTTTTAAAGCCATTTAGTGGATTAAGCGATGAGCAGTTAATGGAACGGCTGTCAAGTGATTATGTTTATCAGTTTTTTTGTGGAGTTTATTATAGACCAGGGGATAAAATTCCCGGATTCAAAATCATTAGTGATATCAGATGTGAGCTTGCAGGACGCTTAAAAATAGGGAACTTGCAAAAGACATTAGCTAATAGTTGGAAGCCATATATGAAACACACTCATGTTGAGCTTACTGATGCCACCTGCTATGAGAGTTATATCCGTTATCCTACAGATGTAAAATTATTGTGGGAAAGTTGCGAGTGGACTTATGAAGAAATGAAACGAGTAAATAAATATATTAAAGGACGCATGCCACGCTGTAAATATGCGGAGATAAAAGATAGGTGCCTTGGCTACCAGAAGAGTAAAAAGAAAACATGGAAAAAAACAAAAAAACTTATAGGAAGTTTATTATACTTGCTTCATAAGATAAATGAACAGTTGAGTGAAATGGAAATAGAAGCTACGAAAAAAATAACTTTCACAAAAAGATACCATAAGCGAAGATCGACAATAAAAAAAGTGTTTATTCAACAAAAAAAATTACATGAAACAGGAGAACGGAGTGAAGGAATGATCGTGAGCATTGATAAGTCATTCCTGCGTCCTATTGTTCGGGGCAAAGAAACCAAGAGAGTGGAATTCGGAGCAAAGGTAAACATGATGCAGGTAGATGGAATAAATTTCATAGAACACTTTAGCTATAATGCTTTCAACGAGGGAATACGTCTTATTTCATCAATACGCCTACATAGAGATCTGTTTGGGAAATGCACACATGTCGGAGCAGATAATATTTATGCAACAAATAAAAACCGCAAGTATTGTACAAAAAATAATATTGTAACAAGCTTTGTCCCTAAAGGGAAAGTAGCTCAACAATATCAAGCAGACACAAAAAAGATAAAAAGCTTACTTTCCAAAGAAAGAGCAACTCGTATGGAAGGAAGTTTTGGTACTGAAAAAAATCACTACACTCTGGGCAAAGTAAAAGCAAGAACAGAAGCGACTGAAAAACTTTGGATATTTTTCGGAGTACACACTGCTAATGCTGTTCGCATAGCTCAACGAGTCGCACTACAATCCTCTATTGACGGGCAAAGCAAAACGCAAGCAGCATAATAAAAACATTTTTATAAATAAATTTTACAGGGATAACTATGTCCAAATAGTACTGTTTTTAAGGGTTTTCAACAAATTTAGTTGATAAAATATAATAACTTCGTTTAAAACAAAAAAGTCTGACCAAATTATATCTGATCAGACTCGAAATTATTTTTTAAACGAATATCCCTAAGTTGACTAGTTACAAGTTCCAAGATACAAGTTCCATGTGGAAAAATAAAATTTAATAAAATATTTTTTCATTGCGAGCATTCTAAGTTCTTCAGGCATTTTTTCAATAGCATATCTTAAGGATGTTCTTGGCATGATTGATTTTTTCGACATAATATAATCAAATACTTCTGTTTGGTGTGCTTGGCTTGCCACTTTTAGCATCCATCCATAACCTTTTTGAACCATATCGTCCTGATCTAAAAGCAAAATATCCGCAATTTCAAAAATATCTTCCAAAAACTTCCCCTTTTTTGCAGGAACAATAAGCGAAACAGCTGATGCACGTCGCATCCATCGATTATCCGATTTTGCCCATCTTTTCAGCTCTTTTAAATATTCAGGAAATAATTCAACAAATGCCCCAACACTATGATTACAAAAAGTGTCGCACGATGCCCAATTATTTATGAATTGACTTACCCATTTTTCAAAAATAATAAAATCGTTAGGCTCATAATTTTTATGAATATGGAATGTCCAGTTACAGGCTATAAATGATTCTTCCAAATATCCAAATTGCCATAACT
>JAAXXA010000109.1 GCA_013334735.1 Bacteroidota bacterium | reverse complement strand
TGCAGAGCAAAAGATGCCTGTATAAATGTTGAATCAGGTTCTACACCAAAAGGGAAACCGTTTACTGCAACCGGTGAAATTCCCTACCTGAAAGTTTACAACATCGTAAATCAGAACATCAACTTCGATTATAAGCCCCAGTTTATCCCGAAGACAGTTCATGAAAAAGAGCTGAAGCGATGCAAATGCTATCCGAATGATGTTCTGATGAATATTGTTGGCCCACCATTGGGCAAAATTGCTTTGGTTACCGATCAGTTTCCTGAATGGAACATCAATCAGGCAATTGTTGTCTATCGCCCTCAAAATTTCCTGACTTCTCTGTTTTTATACTATTGGCTCTGTAGTCTTGAGCCAATAAAAGAAACGATGAAAGATACTCGCGGAAGCGCAGGCCAGGTCAATATCTCCCTGACGCAGGCAAGAAATATTTTTGTGCCGCTCCCCCCAATCGAAGAGCAGCAAGAGATCGTCCGACGAGTTGAAAAACTCTTCACCCTTGCCGACTCCCTCGAAGTCAAATACAAAAAAGCCCTACAACTGGTAGAAAAAATCGAGCAATCCATCCTCGCCAAAGCATTCAGAGGCGAACTCGCCAACCCCTACCCCAACGACGAACCAGCCGCAGACCTGTTGAACCGGATTCTCGAAGAAAAAGCCAAGCTCGAAAAAGGTAAAAAAATAAAATCAAACTGTGCTGTCAGACCATTATTGCATTGAGTTGCGATCACCCTACTTGCTACTGCGAGACACATTCGCTTTCAATCCAGAATCCAAAACCTACCATATATAATCTCGACAGAGCCCTTTTCCTCATGCAAATCGATGCCCAAGCTCAAAAAAACCATGAATATCTGACTTTTTATACACCAGTGTATTGATAATTACACTGTACTACGTAAATTAGAAGAAAATATAATATTTAGCATACTGATTACAGATGGCATTCTCGTTAACCTTGAAAAAGCCTTCAGTATCTCCATGGAAAAGTACTGAAGTGTAGCCGGTATGCTCCGAGGTTCTGGCGGCAAAATAACTTGGAGTTTTGAACTTTCCTGACTCAAAGTTATAGGAGTGATTATCAGGGTTTGTTTATATCCATTAACACAATACACGCTTAATCGCTTTTATTTATGAGAGTTACGGATTACACGCAAGATGATTGGCCAACAGAGGTGGCTTTAGTCGATTGGCAGGGTGGAGCATATAAGTGAGTTTTGATTCTATAAGGCACAGTAATGGCGGGAATCTATGGATAGCTATATAAAATCAGGTGTGCATATAGATTACACTACGCTAATTGGGGCTGTAGATGCACTAAAACTCATTCCGGAAACCCGGAAGATGCCAATTACTTTTTCTCATCTTCTTTCTTTATCGCAATTCATAGACTCGGTTGTTCTTCATGAGCAAGTGTTTTATGAAACAATACCTTCACTTCAACATCAGCCTTATGATGAAGTTATCGAAGCTTCAAAAATAAAAACACTCTTGAATCCCGGAGTGCTTGCATCACATGAGAATGTTTTTATGGATGATGATTTTAAGTATAAGAGTATGGTCTGGGCGATTAATAATATTAAAAACATTGATTCTGTGGCCATCGAATATTCTGTTTTTCCACGAAATACTCTTTATCGATCATTATTGCATGGAAAAGGAATAGAAGATAAATTAAATCCGTCAACACTAGATGTTTTCGATACAGCAATAAAAGAAGGGGATAAAATATTTTCTGATGATTTTAATAAAGCACTAAAATATATTGATCAAAAGAAAATAGGGCACATGGGGTTGTATGTCATGTCAAGGTTATATCAATTAAATGAATGGCTTGCAAAGAATGATGGAATATCATATTACCCGAATTTTTCCAGAAATAAACTGATTGAAGATGCATTGTTACCTCGAAAACGCCCACGTAATTACATGCGATGGGCTATAGATGAATTGAATAAAAAACGAGAAGAAATAATAAAAGAGGTAGTTGATAAAAATGAAGTAGATGAGTTGGTATTCCAATTATCACCTATATTCCTCTCTTGTTTGAAAGGCGCTGAATATCCTTGTGAGGTTTTAGAAAAAGCAATGCAACTTCGAGAAACATTATCAGCAAGTAAGATCAGGAACGTGCACCGTGATTTGTCAATTAGTTCGACAATCGGTGAAGATAGAACTGTGTCTTTACGACGAGAATTACGTTCAGCTTTGGCTGATTTTGAAAATGAAAAGAATAAGCAGTTTGAGCTTGGAATCAATGCGGATATGAGCATTATCGGTCCTAAAATCGGTATAAGTGTTAAGAAATCAATTAAAGAAAACTTTAAAAAATCAAATACAACATTCTTAATCGAATCGCTATCATCAAGTTTATTAATGGTTAATGCATTAGATGCAGTTGAAAGAATCTTTGGAGAGATATCACTTGATAATCAATGGATATTATCATGAAGAAAAACTGAGACGATGTTTCTTGATAACTCGCAATTAATTAAATGAACCATAACAAAAAAATATAAAAATGAAAAAAATATTGATAGGGATTACCATTGCATTAGTAGTGATTGTAGCTGTAGTTTTGACTCGCCCTCAACAGCAACAAGTTGCTACAACTAAAATTAAGATAGGGGTGTTAAAACATGAGAGCTCACTTCCGATTTATCTTGCTGAAAAGCTAGGGTATTTCAAAAAGTATAAACTTGATGTAGAAATAATTGAATTGCCACCCGGTGATCATTTACCAGCACTTATTTCAAATAGAGTTGATATTATTTCACCAACGTCATTTCCCATGTTGTTAGGTGCAATTGAAAACAATCCTGGCCTTTTATATGCAATAATTCCAGGTGCGGAAATTAATGGTGGTGAAACGGTTTACGGAATTGTAACAAAAAAAGATTTTAAAGGTAATGATATAACCTCACTTAAATCAAAAATAATATTTGCTATTAATCCTTATACAAAAGTAAACTTGTTAAACATTTTAAAGAAGTTAAATTTTAAAGATAATGAAATAAAAGAGATTAAAGTATCAAATCGTGACGCAGCACTGTCTGCTGTACTTAGAGGTGATGCTGATGCTTGTATTCTTGATCAGCCATCACTGGCTATAGCAATAAATACAGGCAAGTTTTCATTGCTTGAATCAAATCCGAGAGCAAAATATTTAGGGACTCCTTATTGGAGCGGCAGTGGAGCTGTCAAGAGAGAGGTATGGAACAAGAAAAAAGATCAATTCAATAAATTATTAGAAGCACTTGACGAAGCTATTGCGTATTCCAAAAATAATAAAAAAGAATCCCAATTAATCTTGGCGAAAACATTAGGAATTGATCCGGCTGTAGCTACTCATATGGGAGGTTATTACTTTCCATTATCAAAAGAAAAAGTTGATCTGAATGGAATACAAAATACTGTAAATGCATTAATTAATGCTGATTTGATGAAGAAGTCAATAGATTTATCAACCTTATTTCCGCCAACATACTATAAATAAGCCAGATGAAGGTTATTGAAATTAAAGATGGCCAGATCAATTATATTGGCTCCAATAAAAATCTTTTAAAATTCAATTTACTGATTCATGAAAATGACTTCTCTATATTTGTTGGGAAAAATGGTTGTGGTAAAACAACACTATTAGATACATTGATAGGGTTTAGACAACTTCAAAATAGTTCTACTTATTATAATGCATATGACACAGTAGCCTATTGTGTTCAGGATTTTAATGGTGGATTGTTTCCTTGGTTATCATTAATTAATAACATCCTATTGCCACTAAAAACAACGAGCAATTATAGAAATGATATAGAGAATTATGCCTTTGATTTACTAAAGAGATTTAATTTATTTGATAGAAAAAATGATTTCCCGTATCAACTCAGTGGAGGGCAAAAACAAGTAGTAAATATAATCAGAACATTATGCACTCCAAGTAAGCTACTGCTTTTTGATGAGCCCTTTTCATCGTTGCACTCAGATAACATCAATGTTGCAAGGTTAATTATTGGGGAACTGGGGGGAAAAAAAACAATTATTTTGATATCACATACCCAGGATGATTTGCTCTTGCCTATAAATAGATATTTTACATTTGAAAATAATGATATTTGTGATTCAACAAAAGATAAAGTAAGTCTTTTTTTAAATGAAAAATATTAAAAATAGTCGTTTCTTGTTTTCAATAACAGGCCTACTAGCAATTATAGTATCATGGCAATCAATTTTAATGTTAAAATTAGTTGAACCTATTCTTCTCCCATATCCTGAAAAAGTATTTTTCGAATTAATACAATTCTTTACTACAAAATCGTTTTGGCTTGATTTATTAAATACAACATCAGCATGGATTGTTGGTTTGATTGGCGGTATAGTGTTAGGTGTGTCAATTGGTTTGTTGTTGGCTTTAAACGAAAAAATATGGTTTATTTTTGAACCGATAGTTGAGTTTTTACGTTCACTGCCATCAATTGTATTAGTTCCATTAATTAGTTTGTTTTTAGGTGTAGGTATAAATTCAAAAATATCCTGTGTTATCATAGTTGTAGCAGTGACCATTATTTCTACAATTGGAATATCTATCAGAGGAATTAACATAACATACAAAAGACTTCAAACCGCATGGAAGCTATCACTTATTGATAAACTAAGGCATATTTATCTGCCGGAAATTGCATCTCATCTGCTCGTTGCGATAAAAGCATCAATACCTTTGGCCTTAATTGTTGCCGTCGCATCGGATATGTTAATAGCAACAGATAATGGAATAGGAAAAATAATTACAGATTCAATGGCTGTTTTTGATACAAAGAAAATGTATGCCGCGATAATAGTTGTTGGTTTTTTAGGTTATATATCAGCTAAACTTAGTACTTTTATTGAAAATTCATTTATTCACTGGAAAGGCAAATAAGACTATATTATGGGAATAAAGGATGATTGTATACCATTTGATGCGATTGCATCAATCTATGATGAAACAAGGTATTTTGAGCCTAATAAGTATATTAAAACATTTGAGGGCGCGATAAAAATTATTATCGAAAAGTTTTACGATAAAGAAAATATCAATATTTTTGATGCTGGTTGTGGAACTGGGAGAATTATAATGCCTTTTATAAGTCATTTAGTTGCTTTCTTAACACAAAAGAAATTATATGATCAAGATATTGAGCTGACGCAAAATTATAAAGATAAAATTAAAAATATTAATGATAATTGCAGACGTATTGAGTTCAATTGTTTAGATATATCGCGTCCAATGCTTAAGGTATTTCAAGACAAATTATTAGAAAATGATTTTTTATCATTAGGAAATGATAAATATGAAAAGAGGATTGGAAAGATAGAATTTGTTGTAAAACTAGAGGAGGATGATTTGAGGACGTATGACGCAAAACTTTTGAAATATGATATAGTATTTGCGCATTGGATATTTCATACTATAAGAGATTGGCAGTTGGCGCTTTTTAATATTATCAATATTTCTAATAATGGGAGTTTGCTTTTTACTTTCAAAGAGAATTCCGATTTATACTCCGCTATAGATAATGTATATACGGAAAGTAATAAGAATTTGTGGGAAAGTTATTTTATGCTACGCAATCAAATATATTCATTTTACGGCCAAATACCTTTATCTGCAAAAGAGAGAATTGGCTCGCATGTTAATGACGAAAAAATAAATGATTTAATATCAGATCTATATCATAGTAAGCGCACGGTTATATATTCTGAAGATATTGATGAATGGTCAAAAAAATATACCTACAGATATATTATAAATACCATTATTAAGGGACAAGCGTTTTCTAATATGAGGATTGAAAGGAATAATGAGTTACTGTGTAAAATATATACTAATATTGCTGATAAAGTAGAGGAAATGCTCTCTATTCGTGGTGCGAATACTCTTGATAATAATTTTAATAGTACAACAAAATTTAGTGGATATTATTATGAATTACATTATCAGCCTTCTATTGCGTTGTTGATTAGACTCGTGTATGAAGTGTTGGATAAAAAAAATCCAGATGATTTATTTTCAATTCCGTATAGGGCGTATTCAATGTTTATAGAGAAATTATGGGAAAAACTAAACGATAAAGATATTGCTGATGAAATAATAATTAAAGAAAAAAATAATGTTAAAGGCATAATAGGGATACATTTCTATGATCATAGAAATAATTATAGAAGCGTAATTAAAGAATATAAGTGCCTTTCAAAAACAAACGGAATTGAGGGCTCCGATGTAATTAAATTATGGGAGCATAGTAATTATTCTGTTGATACAGATAATTGCTATGTTGTTATGTTTGATATGGTAGATCCGATAAGTGATGAAGGAGTTACAACATTTAACATAATGGATGATCATGTAGCTGCCATAAAAAAAGTACTATTGAGCGACTCCGATATTACAAGTCTGTTGACCATAAGTAATCCTATTACAAAATTATATAGAAAAGCAATTAAAAGCAGGATAATAGGGGTTACAGATTCGGATATTATAAACTTCTTTACAGGTATTATGGGCTTTTTTGAGTTATATTCTAATAACAAAGAATATAATAAGGTGTTTTATGTATTCCCAAATCCTGTTCTATCGCTTTCTTCAGAGAGAAGAGTATATGGTATGATTCTAATATGTCGAGATTTGATAAAGAATGAATTTTTTGATTTTATTGATAATTTTAATAAAGTAATATTTGGATGTTTATCATCAGACATAAAAATTGATTTATCTGTAAACTTTCCTGTCGTAGTTACTCGTCATCAAGTCAGGGAATTTAAAGAGAAATATGTTGTAGATGTAACAAGCCCTCCAGACATTCTTCTTGCTACATGTTTTGCGGCTGAATTTGAACAAGCAATAAAGCTTGCTGGTATTCCTAAAAATAAAAAAGAAAAAAGAAATATTCCTTTTGAGTTGGAAACAAAAATACCACACGTATATGATATAACACACGAAAACTTTAAAGAAAAAAAAGTATGGTTGTTTCAGAGCTTCGAAACTGGTAATAATGATTATGGGATCGAAGCTACTTTAAATGCTGTTTTGGAATTCATAAACAAAAAATATAATAAGTTACCAGATACAGTTATTTTGGGCGGAGTTGCAGCTGGAATGCAAGAGAATATCCAAATAAGAGGCCAGATATTATTTGCAAATTCAGTAGTATATTTTAATAACAATGATATAAATAATCTTAATGCAATTAAAATTAATAATCAAAAAATATTTTCTGTTAAAAATGATAAATTATTTATAAGCAAAGCTGCCGATTATTGTAAAAATATTAAAGATAACTTCGGTTATAAAACAAAGTATGAACAAATAATATATGAAGGGAGGTTTGTGGTTGTCGATGAGATATTGAATGATTATAAGAAAAAAGAAAAAATACTACAAATATGTAAGGAGGATAAGCCAGTTGGGTTAGATATGGAGGGATATGGTTTTGTCAAATGTTGTAATAAACATAAGATAAATAATATCGTAATATGCAAAGGAATAAGCGATTTTGCTCATCACAAAGACGAGGTGGCTGATTTCCAGAAAAATATAGCAAAAAATACATTTGATTATATTTATTATTGTATCGAGAACATGATATAATAATATTGCTTCTGATTTATGATATTGTGGCAAACTTAGGGACATCCTATATTAAAACCACAAAACACAAAGTTTTACCTTTTGCGCAATAACTTCACCGGTGCTGAGCACAGCACATAAATAAAGATGCGGGTAGCTCACAATTGAATAATCTCCTTCCTTATCGGTATCGGGTATTCGACATGCTGAAGAACCGCTGTCATGAATCCGTTCTTCAGTTTCCTACACTCAAGGGGGGGCTTCGCCCCTTATGGGACGTTGTGAAAGCGCTGATTAAAACCGGCAGAGAGTAGAGAATGCAAGAGTCTTACATGAAAGGAATAGCCAACCATCATGGCCCCGAGTCATGCCTCGATAGTCAGCAATGGAATGGGGAAGCGTTGACAGGGGAAAACACAGGCACAGCTATGAACTCCGAAATCACTGCAATTCTGCGCGCCGCCCCTAGGGGACATCCTATATTGAAACTTCCAAAAACAAATTTTTCCAGATAACACAATAATCCCACCAGTGCATTTTAAAGCACGAAAAAAAGAGGCGGGTTGCTCACCGTTAAAGAATCTCGTACCTTA
>JAAXXA010000108.1:7706-8199 GCA_013334735.1 Bacteroidota bacterium | reverse complement strand
TCGAGTGGGGCAGTTCTGTATTGCCCCACTCGGTCATTTCAAGTAAAATATTTGATTATGTTAGCGTTAATTATCCCAATAATTTTATAACTGGTTGGGAAATGGATGAAGGTAAACAAGAGGTTGAATTGAATAATAGCCTTGATTTAGAATTCGATATGAATAATGATTTTTTACAGATTGACATAACGCCATAATATGATTTTTCGAAACCAATATTTAATATAGTGTTCTTCAAAAAAATAGACAGTAACATCTGCGCATGAGTTCAGTTTTGTCCCGATTGTCATGGTCTTAATGAATTAATGTTTTATAATCTCGTTAATGTTTCGTCGTCGAAATGCTTAAAGAATGATTCAAAAATGTCGCAATATATTTGTTGTCTCGATGATGTTTTACCGCTGACTTTGTATGCGGCATAACGGTTGCCGCTATTTGCTGTTCGTGCGGGTTTTATAGCACTCCCCCGTTCACTTTATGCAACAAAATTAAT
>JAAXXA010000108.1:0-7696 GCA_013334735.1 Bacteroidota bacterium | reverse complement strand
CGTAACATCAAATATATTGCGACATTTTGGAATCATTCTTTAAGCATTTCGACGACGAAACATTAACGAGATTATAAAACGTCGCAATATATTTGATGTTACGATGATGTTTTTGTCGCTGACTTTGTATGCGGCATAACGTCGATATAGATAGTAGATATTTCTTATACTTTTCCGAATGACCATTTATGTAATTATTTGATTATTATTGTTAGGTTTTGTTGAAAAATAATGTTAACTTTGGAAAAATATTTTTTTTATTCAAAAATATAATATATGAAAAACATATACACACTTATCAAAAAAAGTTTTGGAAGTACTTATAAATCCAATTGCATCAATAACTTCAAAAAACATCATGTAAATAAAGTTGTTTTTCTTAAAACAGTTTTGACAGCATTTATTTTTTTGCTGACAATTTCACGGGCACAATCTGCGACATATTTTTCAAGAGCCAACGCTGCATGGAATGTTGCTTCAACATGGTCCACGGTTGCTTATGGAGGCGCTGCTGCTGCTGCATTCCCAAAAGCCGGTGATATTGTTAATATAGGAAATGGGAATACAATTACTGTAAGCGCTAATGCTGCTTGCGCCTCTATAACCATTGATGCAACAGGCGTTTTGAATCCAACGGGTTCAGTAACTGTTAATGCAACAACCGGTATAACTATAAATGGGACTTACAATAATCAAAGTACCGGTAAAATAACAACTCCTTCCTGGATTTGTAACGGCACTTATAATCATGCAAATTCTTCAGCTACACTACCCAAGGGGAATACTACCACAAGCTGGGCTGCCGTTTCTAATTGCAATATAACCGGTTCATATACTTCAGCAATACAATTTATTAATTTTATAGGGCAGACCTTTGGGAATTTCACCTTTAATCCTTCTGCCATGACCAAAACAGTTTGTTTGTATGGAGGACCATCCGGTATTGTAACTATACAGGGAAATTTTACTATTACCAAGACCGGAAGCAGTACTTTATACTTGAGACAAGTCGGCTTCCCTTATGCAGGTACATTAAATATTAATGGTAATTTTAGCATGGCTGCAGGAACTTTTGATTTGCATAATGGGGGAACTGCACCAACAACCTCTGTAATAAATTTAAAAGGAAATTTCACGTTGTCAGGTACAAGTAATCTAAAACAAACAACTACACAATCAGGATCCACGGTTAATTTTAATTTTACTGGAAGCGGCGTACAAACTGTTAATATTTCTCCCACAGCTTCAATTTCCTCACAGGGAACTACTGCATCATGCGCCATAAAATTTGCAGTTGCAAGCGGTTCAACAATAGATATGGGTACTTCGGTTTTAACCGGGACCAATAATACTTCTTTTAATTTAAGTGCGGGAGCTACTATTATTACTGCAAATACCGGAGGGCTGTCCTCATCAGGAGCAACAGGTTCTATTCAGGTAAACGGTCCAAGAACATATAGCCCTACTGCTAATTATATTTACAATAGTACAGTTGCAGGTCAGGTAACCGGTAATGGTCTTACAGCAGCAAATAATTTAACCATTAGTAATACAACTTCTTCGGGGGTAACTTTTAGTAATCCTATTGCAATAAGCGGTAATTTGAATGTTACAACTGGCGCTCATGTTAATCTAGGCCCTTTTCCTTCTACTCTTACTACAACCGCATCTCTCACATTAGGAGGCGTAAATCAACCTACCGGTACTTCTTATGGAGGAGCCGGTTCTGCAGCTGTTCAAATAAATACTACCTATTTTAACGCAGCTACTGGTATTCTGGGAGTTAGTTTACAGCCTCCTACAAATTTAAGCTATAACACACCTGTGACTTTCCTTACTAATGCTCTTATAACAGAACAGGACCCTACAGTTACAGGAGTTGTAACAAGTTATGCTATAAGTCCGTCTTTGCCGGCAGGATTAAGTTTTAATACCACAACAGGCGCTATTACGGGTACTCCAACCGTAAGTTCACCTGCAACAACTTATACGGTTACTGCTACCAATGGCGCCGGTAATACTACATGTAATGTCATTTACAGTGTTGGCAATAATCGTTATGCTGTTGTCAGTGGTAACTGGAATGCTACTTCAACATGGTCTTTGGCTTCGGGCGGAGTTTCAGGAGCCCCTGTTCCTGTTTCCGGCGATCTTGTATTTATTGGTGAAACTTCATCTTCCTATACTGTAACAATTCCCAGTGGATATGCAGCAGAATGCGGTAGCCTTACAATGGGTGATTATAGCGATAATACCGTTGCAATTCTTAATTTTACTGATGGCACAAGTTCGCTTGTTGTAGGTAATGATCTATTTATGAATCGTCCTAACGCCACGGCAACATCCGAAATTAATGTTAATACAGGCAGTTTAACAGTCGGAGGTACTCTTAAGTTAGCTAATAGTGATTTAACACCTGACGCTTCAACAACTCTGATAAACAGGGTAAATATTTCAACCGGAACTGTAACAACTGCAAACTTGCTGTTTAATGGACAATCAGCAGCACAAAGTCAAATTGTTTTTAGCGGAGCAGGTACTTTAAACATTAGCGGCAATCTTACATTTGGTTATATCCTTGGTACACTTACACCATCAACAGGAACTGTTAATTTCAATGGAAGCTTGTCTGCTCAAAATATTCCTATCGGAATTAGCAATGTAATTTATAATAATTTGACGATAAATAATACTAATTCAGGTGGTGCCACTTTAAGCGATGTAATATCTGGCGCTGATGTAACAGGTAATCTGTATGTTGGTAATATAAACTCAGGCAGCACATTTGATAATGGAGGATTTGCCATTGTACTTGCTTCAGGTAAAAGTTTCAATGTTGCAAACGGATCTACTTTTAATTTATCAGGAACATCTACGATGCTAACAGTTTTGGGTGGTGGTACTAAAACATTTGGCGCTACAAGTACTGTCAATTATAGAGGCTCAGCACAAACTGTTTCAGCAGAATCTTATGGTCATTTAACATTAAGCGGTTCAGGTATCAAGACTTTGCCTGCCTCTACAATTACTTTAGCCGGTAATTACACTATGTCGGGAACTGCATCTGCAACTGCTTTGGCAGCTATTAATACTGCAGGGAATTTTACTTTGGGTTCTGGTACTTCTTTCAATGCTTCTTCTTTCACTCATACGGTAGGTGGTAATTGGACTAATAGCGGAACATTCACATCCGGTAGCAGTACAATTGATTTTAACGGTTCGGGAGCAGGAAACATTGGTGCAAGTAATTTTAATAATATTACTTTTAGCGGAGCAGGCACCAAAACAGCAACCGGAGCATTAACAATAGACGGTAATGTAAATATAAACAATAATTTTTCTGCAGGCTCCTACACACATACTATTATCGGAAATTGGACTAACAGCGGCACATATACTCATAACAGCGGTACGGTAATTTTTGGTGGCACAGGCGCCCAGACTATCAACAGCGGAGCAAATTCTTTTAATAATTTTTCTATAAGCAATACAGGTGGTACATGCACTGCATCAGGCAATGGAATTACAGTAGCCGGAACCTTTACCACTAATTCGGGTACTACTCTGGATTTGGCTACTTACGCGCTAAGTGTAAATACTGTCAGTCATTCGGGTACTTTATTAACTCAAAACACATCAAGCACTCCTATAACTACAGGAAAAACTTGGGGCGGACTTGTAAGCTATAATAGCAACTCCACGGCACAAACTGCTATGGCAGGAACTTATAACAACCTTACTATCACTACTACCGGTGGCGCAGCAGCAAGCGGAAATATTAATGTAAACGGTATTTTGAATCTTGCAGCAGCAAATCCTTCTTCAACTAAAGGATGTTTGGAAATGGTAACTGATTATAGCACTTATCCCGGCACAACAAACTCTAATCCAGGAGTAAATACTCTTGTTTCGTATTATCTTAAAATGGGTTCAACTGCCACAACTATTGGTGTTGGCGATGTTACAGGAATTGTAAAACGCACTACTATTTTGGCTAATACTTCTTATTCTTTTGGCAATCAATATACAACAGTTGCTCTTACTGCCGGAACCATGCCCGACTCTTTAACAGTTACAATAAAAATTGGATCAGAAGTTCCTAATAAAACAAGCGCTATTAAGCGACATTACGAAATTGTTCCTTTCGTTCCTGATCCAAATACATTTACTTCAACTTCAAGGTTTAGTGTAAATTTCCATTATTTAGATTCTGAATTAAACGGTAACACCGAATCAAGAGTAATTACGGGCGATTATGACATCGATGGTGGTTCGCCAACTCCTGATGAACACGGAAGATCTGCTTATGATTTTACAAATAACTATATTGGTCTCTCAAATGTTGCTTTCAATTATTTTTTACAGAAAACAGGTCATATGTGGAGAACAATTTTTTTGTTAAGTAATCACGAAACAGATTATAAAACATGGAATGGATCTGCCAGTACAGATTGGGATGAAGAAACTAACTGGACCCCTTCTGGGATACCAAATGTTGGGCATTTCGTTATTATTCCTGATGCTGCTACAACTCCAAATGACCCTATATTGCCTTCAAATCCCGGAACTATCATAAATACCCTCACAATAGAAGCCGGAGGAATATTAGTAATGGGAAGCCAAACGCTAAGCATCTCAAACAGCCTTAGCGCGGGCTGGGAAGACCAAAATCCAAACGGCAATGATCCTGGAACCAGTACTGTAATTTTTACTCAGGAAGGTGCAACAGTTTCAGGTACAGGAAGATTTTATAATTTAACTATTAATTCCGGCGCTAGTTTAACGAATGCAGCCGGTAGTTCGGTGAAAATTGAAAATGCAATAACGAAAACAGGTGCATGGTATTGTCATGTTTACGATAACACCGTTGAATACAACAAAGGAGGCAATCAAACAGTAGTGATACCCGATGATAATAAATATTATAACCTTACATTAAGTGAAAGCGGAACTAAGGATCTTCCTGCATTAACCATGATACAAAGTAATTTAACCTTTTCAGGGTCGGTAACTACCACTACTTCTTCTGCTCAGGAAATAGTTGGAAATGTTACAATAGGTACCGGAACTACCTTTACCGCAGGAACATTTACCCATACTGTTGGTGGAAACTGGACAAAGGATGGTACTTTTACTGCCACCGGCTCAACAATTGAATTTAATGGCGATAATGCAGGAAATATTGGCGCAAGTAATTTTAATAATATTACTTTTAGCGGAGCCGGAACAAAAACAGCTACAGGTATATTATCAATATCAGGTAATGTAAATATTTCTAACAATTTTACAGCAGGCAGTTTATCGCATACTGTTGGAGGAAACTGGACAAACAGCGGCATATTCACAGCTACAGGTTCAACCATTGATTTTAATGGAAGTGATGCCGGTAATATTGGTGCAAGTAATTTTAATCATATTATTTTCAGCGGAGCAGGAACAAAAACGGCTACAGGTGCTTTATCAATAGCAGGTAATGTAAACATTTCAAATAATTTTACAGCGGGTAGCTTGATTCATACTGTAGGAGGGAACTGGACAAACAGTGGCACATTCACTGCCTCCGGCTCTAATATTGATTTTAATGGCAGCGGCACCGGAAATATCGGAACAAGTAATTTTAACGATATTACTTTTAGCGGCGCAGGAACAAAAACAGCTACAGGCATATTGTCTGTTACAGGAAATGTAAATATTTTAAATAATTTTATTGCAGGCAGTTTATCTCATACAGTTGGAGGGAATTGGACAAACAGCGGCACATTCACTGCCACCGGTTCAACCATCGATTTTAATGCGAGTGGCGTCGGTAATATCGGAACAAGTAATTTTAACAATATTACATTAAGCGGTGAAGGAACAAAAATAGCTACAGGCGTTTTATCTATAGCAGCTAATGTAAACATTTCAAATAATTTTACCGCAGGAAGTTTAATTCATACCGTAGGAGGAAACTGGACAAACAGCGGCACATTCACAGCTACAGGTTCAACCATAGATTTTAATGGCGATAATGCAGGAAATATAGGAACAAGTAATTTTAATAATATAAGCTTTAGCGGAGTAGGCACTAAAACAGCCACGGGTGTATTATCAGTCGCAGCAGATGTAATCATTTTAAATAATTTTACAGCGGGTAGTTTAACCCATACTGTAGGAGGAAACTGGACAAACATCGGAACATTTATTGCAACCGGTTCAACCATTGATTTTAATGGTAGTGGTATAGGGAATGTTGGTGCAAGTAATTTTAATCATATTTCTTTTAGCGGCTCGGGAACAAAGTTTGCCTCAGATGTATTATCAATAGCTGGTAATGTTAATATTTCTAATAATTTTACAGCAGAAACTCATACCCATACTGTAGGAGGAAATTGGACAAACAGCGGAACATTTACTGCTACAGGTTCAACCATTGATTTTAATGGCAGTGGTGCCGGAAATATAGGTGCAAGTAATTTCAACAATATTGCTTTTAGTGGTGGCGGAACAAAAACAGCTGCAGGTATATTATCAATTGCAGGAGATTTAACTATTTTAAATAATTTTGTTTCAGGCAATTATTCACATACCATTGGTGGAAATTTCACGAACTTTGGAACATTTACTTCTGACGCAGGTACTTTTACTTTTAACGGAGCAGCTACACAAACAATAATTTCAGGAGGCGATAACTTTTTTAATGTTATTTTCTATAATACAACATCCGGTAACTCAGATATAAATATAACCGATCCAATGACAATTACAAATTCTGGTACTTTTACGGATGGTGTTGTTGTTATTTCGGGAAGCGGTTCATTGACTTTTACAAATATTGCAACAAGCACAGTTGGTTCGGCAAACAGTTTTGTTGACGGTCCGGTTATAAAAGATGGAAACACTGCATTTACTTTCCCTATTGGAGATAATGATTTGTATGCGCCCATTAGCATCTCTGCTGCTAATGGTGGTGGAAGCGCTACTGATTATTTTACCGCTAATTATTTTAATGAAAATCCGGGTCAAAATTATAATCTGAATGCACATGATGCTTCAATTCATAATATAAGCAAAGCTGAGTATTGGACTTTGGAAAGAAGCGGAACAAACGAAGTTAATGTTACACTTAGTTGGGATACACGAAGTGGTGGAATTACCAGTGTAGATTCGCTAATAGTAGCTCATTGGGATGGCGCAAAATGGACTGATGCAGGAAAATCAACTACAACCGGAGATACAAATGCAGGTACAATAACCTCTAATTTGGTCAGCAATTTTTCTCCTTTTACTATAGGATCAACAGGTGTTACAAACCCTTTGCCCGTCTCTCTGATTTTATTTGAAGGAAGCTGTAACAGTTCAACCTCATCTATTAAAATAAATTGGACTACTGCCAGCGAAACCAATAACGATTATTTTACAATAGAACGCTGTACTAATTATACACCTTGGGAAATTATTGATAAAGTTAAAGGCGCAGGAAACAGTAACACAAATATTTCCTATTCTATTAATGACAATCTTGAAGGTATTGCTAAAAATATTGATGTATTACACTATCGGCTTATGCAAACCGATTATGACGGAAATTCAGATTATTTCGATGTAATCAGCATACCAAGATGTTTTCCGCAAGAATTTTACGAAAATAGTCTTTATACATATCCCAACCCTTTCAGCAATGAAGTAAATATAAGCTATTATGCTCCTAATGAAG
>JAAXXA010000647.1 GCA_013334735.1 Bacteroidota bacterium | reverse complement strand
AGCCGATCTCTTTCTTGCCAACGCAGATGGTGCAGGTGCCGACGGGCGGATTGCCGCGAAGCATAAGCTGGTCGGAAACATCCGGGGTTTGCAGGACGTGGCCGACAATGGGGTCAATACCGATGCTCTTGAAAATATGAAGAAAAATGGTACTGCATTTTATACGGGCGCTGTTTCCGAATGGCTTGATTGCGGGAATAAAGATGCTACGGTATATACGAACCAGCGAATTTTAGAGTTTATTAAAAATGAAAAACTTATTTCGTCTTCAGCTATTATTGAAAATTCTGTTATTATCCAACCTTGTTTTTTGGGCGAAAATGTTAAAATTAATAATTCTATTATCGGTCCCCATGTTTCGGTTGGAGAAAACACAAGTGTTGAACATTCTGTTATTACCAATAGTATCATACAATCTAATACAATAGTTTCGTGTGTTAATATTGACAATTCTATGATTGGTAATTATGTAAAATATCTTGGTGGCAAAAAAGAAGTAAGCATAGGTGATTATACAGTTTTAACTTAATAAAAACAAATGAATTTAAAGAAGTATTTCCTTTTAATAATCATAATTATTCTATTAATATCGTCTTGTAAAATATTCACACCTGAGAAAAGTGTAAAACTTACCGAAGACCTTAAACTCGACAATACGGCTCTTTTTATTGATGGCTGTAAAGAAAAAATTATAGGTAATTACGAAAAAGCCTCTTCAAATTTTCTTTCTTGCATAAAAACAGATCCTTCAAACTCTGCTGCTTTTTATGAACTTGCAGACGTTTATAATATGCAGAAAAAAAATAAAGAAGCATTAATATTCATAGAAAAAGCAATAAAAATAGATCCGGTTAACGAGTGGTATCAGAAATTGTATGCCGAGATTCTCACTGCAAGCAATAAATTCAAAGAGGCTGTAACTGTTTATGAAAAACTTGCAAAAAACCACGCTGATAACATTGAATATTATTACGACTGGGCTATGGCATGTTTATATTCTGAAAAATATTCAGATGCTATTGAAGTTTACAATATTATTGAACAAAAAACAGGAATCTCTGAAGATATTTCTCTTCAAAAAGAAAAAATTTACATAAATCTGAATAATTTTAATAAAGCTGTTGATGAATTATTAAAATTGATAACAGAATTTCCTTCAGAAACAAAATATTATAGCTATCTCGCCGACCTTTATATGGCTAAAAATAAAACAAATGAAGCTTATGAATTATATCAGAAAATACTAAAAATTGACCCTGATGATGGGAATGTTCATTTATCTCTTGCGGAATTATATAGAATTAAAGGCGAAAAAGAAAAATCTTTTAGCGAATTGAAACTCGCTTTTTCCAATATCAATTTGGATATCGATACAAAAATAAAAATATTATTATCTTATTATACTTTAACAGAAAATTCAAACCTATTAAAAGAACAGGCTTATACACTTATTAATCTGATGATTAGCGCCAATTATTCTGACGCAAAAGCTTATTCAATTTATGGTGATTTTTTATATCGCGATAAAAAACTGAAAGAGGCTAAAGATCAGTATTTAAAGGTAATTTCGCTTGACAGTAGCCGTTATGTTATTTGGGAACAACTTCTCTTTATTGAGGCAGACTTGAATGATAACAAAGCCCTTGAAAATGAAAGTAAACGGGCAATTAGTCTCTTTCCCGAACAAGCTACTTTATATTTGTTTAATGGTGCGGCAAATTATGTTCTTAAAAATTATACCGATGCTATTTCTTCTCTAAATACAGGTATTTCATTAGTAGTATATAATGATGATTTGTTGAAACGTTTTTATACATATTTGGGCGATTCTTATCATGCTATTAAAAACACTAAAGATGCTTTTATAAATTATGAAAAAGTAATTAAAATTGATCCTGAAAATGATTATGTTTTAAATAACTATAGTTATTACTTATCATTACTTGGAGTAGATTTAGATAAAGCTGAAAAAATGTCAAAAAAAGCAGTTGATATTAATCCAACCAATTCCAATTATCTCGACACTTACGGATGGATTTTATATAAAGAAGAAAAATATTCTGATGCCCAAATTTTTATTGAAAAAGCAATCAAAAATGGAGGCGACAGCAATTCTGTTATTGTTGAACATTTGGGAGATATATTATTTAAACTCGGTCAACCCGCAAAAGCATTGGAAAATTGGATTAAAGCTAAAGAAATTGGAACCGGATCCGATTTTCTTGAAAAAAAAATAAATGATAAAACACTTTATGAATAGAATTAATAAACTCTTTTTAAACTACTAATATTAAAGTAATTTAAGATTTTAGAATCAATGTCGTTAAGCATCCATTTGTCATATCGAGCGCAGAGA
>JAAXXA010000107.1 GCA_013334735.1 Bacteroidota bacterium | reverse complement strand
ATTTGTAATTCGTAATTCGTAATTCGTAATTCGTAATTTGTAATTTGTAATTTGTAATTTGTAATTTGTAATTCGTAATTCGTAATTCGTAATTCGTAATTCGTAATTCGTAATTTGTAATTGTTCAATACTTCTATCTTTATTCCTTGTTCTTAAATCATCCTCCATAGCGGAACAATATACTTTTATAAACAGACATTAATTATTTTTAATATGGATATATACAGCCCTAAATCTAAAAACCCCGAAAATTTTAAAAAAAATACTATAAAGGGCGAAATATTTAGAAGTGAAATTGTGTTTGAATTAAATGATAAGCAAAGAAATATAAATATTGACAACAATAAAGTTTCAATGTTTGATACTCTTAAAGTAAAGTTCTATGACAGGATGGCGTTGTTCTTTGATTATGAACAAAAGGTTAAAGATAAATCTTCTTCAAAAATAAATTTAGTTGACGAATATTGACTATTTTTGATTTAGCTTACCTTTGGCGCGTGTAATATATTTTTCAATTTCACGCGATTCGGAACTTTTATAAAATTCTTTTTGAATGCGTTCGTAAAGTTTAAGAGCTTCCGCATAATTGTTCATATTTTCATAAGTCCAGCCTGCTCTCATAAGAAACATAGGAGTTGTAAAGAGATTGTTGTTTTTTGTAGCTTTATTATAATATTCAATAGCTTTTTCATTATCGCCTAATTCCATGTATGCGTCACCAATAGCTCCTGTTGCCATAGAACTAACAATTAAATCGTCGGAATCAAACTTTTTTAAATAATTGATTGCTTCCTCAAATTGTCCTTTTTTCAAAAGACACATTCCTGCATAATAATTTGCAAGATTTGCCGATTTTGTCATACCGTATTGGTCAATAATGTCAATAAAGCCTGGATTATTGCCATCACCATTTAATGCAAGGTTCAAAGAATCTTTTTCAAAATACCTTTCTGCCCAGAACATTTGCGACTGAGCTTCTTTTTCTTTAGGAGCCAGATAAAACTTATTAAAACCTATATATCCGCCAATAACTAGAACTATAGCTCCTACCACGTACATTATAATTTTTTGATTCTTTTCTATAAAGAGTTCTGTATTACTTAGAGCGTGCTCAACTGCTGATATGTTTTTTTCTACTTTCGAATCTTTTTCTGTTGACATGTTTTTTTAAATTTGAAGTGCAAAATTAATTTTTTTTTTAATCTGTCAGCAAAAATATCAAAAAATACTGATTATTCCTTTTTCTTTTATTATTTCAACCAGAAAATTGTTACTTTTGCTTAAGAACGAAATAAAAAGTGTAATGTATCTGCAAAAGCTTTCAGTTATCAATTTTAAGAATTACCGCGACGAAGAATTGAGTTTTTGCGAAAAGATCAATTGTTTTGTTGGTAATAATGGCGAAGGCAAAACAAATTTGCTTGACGCTATTCATTATCTTTCTTTTTGCAAAAGTTATTTTAATCCTGCCGACACTCAAAATATTTTACATGGCGCTGATTTTTTTGTAATTCAGGGAAATGTGATAAAAGGAGACAGCCATGATGTGATATACTGTGCTCAGAAGCTAAATGAACGTAAGCAATTCAAATTAAATAAAAAGGAATATAGTCGTTTCTCGGAACATATCGGACTTTACCCTCTTGTGATGATTTCTCCTTCCGACAGCGCTTTGATTTATGAAGGCAGTGATGAAAGGAGAAAATATATTGACAGCGTTATATCACAATTCGATAAAATGTACCTTGATAATCTGATTAATTATAATAAAGCTTTGCATCAAAGAAATGCTCTGTTGAAATATTTTGCCGAGCGGAGAAGATTTGAAAAGGCTTCACTTGAAATCTGGAACGAGCAGTTGATAACTCTCGGGCAAAAAATATTTGATAAAAGATCTGAATTTCTGGATAAGTTCCTCCCTATTTTTAGAGAGCATTTTAATTTTATTTCTAATGGGAAAGAGGTTGTTGATATTGATTATCAGTCGCAGTTGAAAGATGGCGATTTTGCTGAAATGCTTAATAATGCTGTTGAAAAGGACAGGGTTCTTCAATATACCACTACCGGGATTCATAAAGACGATCTTGTTTTTAAAATAGATGTATATCCATTAAAAAAATTAGGTTCGCAAGGGCAACAAAAATCATTTATAATTGCATTAAAACTTGCTCAATTCGACTATACAAGAGATATTAAAGGTTTTAAACCTATACTTCTGTTTGATGATATTTTTGATAAATTAGATAATTTCAGGGTTCAGCAACTAATGAA
The DNA here is from genome assembly GCA_013334735.1 of Bacteroidota bacterium. Lineage (GTDB taxonomy): Bacteria > Bacteroidota > Bacteroidia > Bacteroidales > CG2-30-32-10 > JAAXXA01. The sequence continues at coordinate 5,953 of JAAXXA010000107.1, read as the reverse complement.
GCTTGTTAGCAATAACAGTTTTGGGCAAGTATTTATAACCGATGCTCATCCTGAACGGGTTGAACAAATTTTCCGTGATATTAAAACGGAAATAAAAGTTTTTGACATCAAAAATGGTACTGCTACCGAAACACTTTACAGGCAAGAATAATAAATAAGCATGGTAGTAAGAAAATAATGATTTTTAAATTAATTACGAATGTTCAATTACGAATTACGGGTAACGTAATTGTTAATTCGTAATTACTGTAACGAATAATTTGCATTTAACGGAACAATTAGAATATGCTTAGACAGAACGATTACATATTGAAAGATGTAATTAACAAATTACTTAAAGAATATAAGCTTACTGATAAGCTTAAAGAAATCAAAATTATTGAAACTTGGCCTAAGGTTGTTGGTAAAATTATTGCAAAACACACTACCGGAATTTATGTCCGGAATAAAAAACTTTATATTACTCTTGATAATGCTGCTGTAAGAGAAGAATTGCATTATGCAAAATCAAAACTATTAAAATCACTGAACAAAGCTGCCGGTGGTGATATTGAAGATATTTTTTTTAGATAATTTTCAATAAAATTCTATAAATAATCTAAGTATTATGCGCAATCCAATGAAATTTTATTACTAAATTTGTCAATCCAAAATTTGTTTACCACATAGCCGATGATTTGAACTCAGTCTTTAATTTTACATTATAAAAATTATGGAACGTATAACCTTTGAAATAGAAAGCCGCAAAGAATTAAATCTTTTAATTTCAATCGCGGAAAAACTTGGAATAAAAAGATTTTTTTATTCAGAAGCGGTAAAATCTAAATCTGCCGAATTACAAAAGATTCATCATGTAATTGATAAAGGAGTGGATATTTCTACATTCGGAGATATAAAGGAATGGCAGAGAACAACTAGATCCGACAGAAATTTAAACTTTAACGGGATATGATTTTATTGGATAGTAATATAATTATTTATTCTGCATCTGAACAGCATAAAGGTTTGCGAGAATTAATCAAGAAATCGGAGGCTGTTTGCTCTATAATTTCAAAACTTGAAGTATTGGGTTATCATAATATTACAACAGAGCAAATAAAATATTTTGAAGCAATATTTAAAGTGATTGATATTTTACCTATATCGGATGAAGTTATAAGCCAAGCTATAAAATACAGGCAAAAAAAATCTATGTCTGTCGGAGATTCTATTATTGCAGCATCTGCAAAAATATTCAACTGTAATTTATACACAAATAATGTAGAAGATTTTTTGAATATAAAAGATTTTAAAATTACAAATCCAATAAAATAATATATTGAAAATGTTTATGGTACGAATATTACAAGCCGTAAAAATTAGGATTCATTTCTTTTTTATCAGTATAAACTCTTCACTCGGTATTATGCATCATGATATTATTTTATATTAAATGATAGCATAAGCTTGTCCTCAATATAACATTCAATTTTATCGTTAATGTAAATATGTTCCGATAATTCGGGAGCGCCTGTATAAATATAATCCCCCATTTTAATCTGCACATATTTTGAAACATTAGCAATTATCTGGTCGAAAGAATAAAGCAGATCCGCCGAATTTGCCTTTGAAATAAGTTTCCCATTTTTTAGTAAAGAGAAATTAATATTATTAAGGTCGTTTAATTTGATTTTTGAAATAAAATTCCCGAGTGGGGCGGAGGCCTCATAAGCTTTTGCAGGCTCCCATGGTAAGCCGTTTTGTTTGCACTTTAAAAGCAGATCAGAAGCTTCCATATCCACTCCAATACCTATTTCATTATAATATGATTGAGCAAATTTTTCTTGAATGTTCTTTCCTAATTTGCAAATTTTAAGGACAAGGTTTACTCTTGGAACTATTTTCTCTGAATGTTCAGGAATAAAAAAAGGAAATTTATTTCTTGAAATTGATGTTTCAGGTTTCAAAAAAAAAACAGGTTCTATTATATTATTATTTTTTGTTTCAGTAGGGCTGTAATTACCTTCAATACAAATAATCTTCATTTTACTTTCAAATCTTCTATTGCTATGAGTGGGTTTAACTTAAACTTTTATCATTATTCTTCATAAAAAAATAACTTATCCCTTATGCCTTATCCCTTATCCCTTATCCCTTATCCCTTATCCCTTATCCCTTATACCTTATACGTTATGCCTTTTGCCTTATTCTTATGCCTTATTTACTTATTTTTAATATTAGCTGAAGAATTATTGAATCCTCTTAATTTTATAGCAGTAATTATTTTTTTTGTAAGTAAAGGGAAACTGCTTTTCATCATCCAATCATAATAAGATGGTTCTATTTTAAAAATTTCCTCTACCGGCTTTCCTTTATGTTTCCCGAAATTAAACACTTCTATATGTTTATTGTCGAAAGCTATATGCCCAACGAAATCTGCATTATTTGAATTAAAAGAAAATTCATGAAGGGCATGAATATTATTTAATATTGGTTTTGAGCTTTTTTTGTCGCGGTCAATATATTCAGTGTCATTATATTTATCTAACTGCGCTTTTAAAATTTCATAAGTTGCAACCGTATCTGCTTCTGCGCCGTGAGCTCCAACTAGTTCTTTGCTGCAATAAAATTTGTACGCGGCGCTTAAAGTACGGGGTTCCATTTTATGAAAAATATTTTGTACATCTACAAAGCTTCGCCCTTTTAATTCAAAATCAATATCGGCTCTCAAAAATTCTTCAATAATAAACGGAATATCAAATTTATTGGAGTTATAACCGGCAAGGTCGCAGTTAGCAAGGAATTTGTTAAGATCCTGAGCAATTTGAACAAAAGTGGGGCAGTCTTTTACATCTTCGTTAGTAATACCGTGAATTGCAACTACCTCTTTGGGGATAGGAATGGTTGGATTAACGCGATGTGTGCGAATTTCTTTTTGTCCGTCGGGTAAAAGTTTAAGTATGCATATTTCCACAATTCTGTCCGTAACTACATTGATTCCTGTTGTTTCTATATCAAAAAAAGCAAGCGGTTTGTTAAGGTTAAGTTCCATTAATTATTTAAATAAGTGTTGGTTTATAAGAAAGTATTTATTTCATTTTAGATTTGCGATTTATGATTTTAGATTGAAAATAAGTATTTAAAATCATAATTCAAAAATCATAAATTATTTTAAAAATTGTTTTTATTTATTCTGATCACTTCGTTTCCGAGGTGTCGTTTGATAAAATAATATTTTTAAAAATTTCGCTATTGACTGATTTTTCAAGAACTTTAATGTTCTCGGTATATTTGTTATATCTATCAGCTTTTACTGTTAGATCGTATTCTCCCGGGGGAAGAGCAATAAGAAATTTACCGGTATATTTATTTGGAAAGTATTTACCAAACTTTTTTTGAGTTGCAACATCTGTAACTGTTATATCAACATTTTTAATAAATATTATTTCATCGTTAACACTATCAGATGCTTGTTCTAAATAATCAGTAATATCAGTTGTATTCGTAGTTGTGTCTTTTTCGATAATGTTATTGATCCCGAATAAATTTATAGAATCTTTGTTTATAAGGGTTCCCGATAATATTGAGTATGTGGGATTAATATCTTTGAATACCGCTCTATAAATATCAAGATCGCCATATCCCTCTTTTCGTAAAGCAGAAATATACGCATATCTTCCTGTTTTTGAAAAGCAAATTGTTTTATCATCGTCTGTAGTATTTATAGGGTAACCAAGGTTAACAGGCTCTGAAAATGTATTGGTTTTTTCGTCCCATATTGATTTAAAAACGTCAAAACCTCCTATACTGTTATGTCCTTGAGAACAGAAATATAATGTTTTTCCATCAGACGCAAAATAAGGGAAACACTCATCGTATTTGGTATTTAATTCCGGAATATTTTCAGTAGGACCCCATTCACCTGTCGGGAGGATTCTCGAAATATATAAATTCATTCCTTCTTTGTCAAAGTTTCTGTCGCTCGAAATAATAATCATTTTTTTATTAGGCGACATTATGGCTGATTTTTCAATATCTTTTGAAATAATATTATCCATAAGTAATTCTGGTTTTTGAAATATCTTTCCTTTAATTTTTGAAACCAAAACTATATTCGAAGCCATATAGTTATCAACAGAAATAAACAAGCTGGAGCCATCAGGAGTAAGCCCTACGGTTTCTTCAACAAGTTCAGTATTTATTTCAATTCCAATACTTTTTGATTTAGACCATTTTTCATATTTTTGAAAAGCGACGAACACATCTGCTGTATTATATCCGTCAAAATCAATAAAATCTCCTGTAGTACCTGCTCTTCTGGATGTATAAACCAAAAAAGATTCATCTGCCGGAACAAAAGGATTGTAATCGGGAAAAGGAGAATTAATTTTAGGACCCAAATTTTCAAATGTAACATTTAATGGTGTTTTAATGCTTTTTTTTGCTTGTTCACACATTTCTATCATTCTTTCGGTGGGTATTTTCAAAGCATCTTTTGGAGTATCATGGAGCTTTTTGTATGCTTCAAATGTTTTAATAGCATCATCTAATCTGTAATTAATAAGGTAGGCATGACCAAGTTCATACCATGCTTTTGGATCAACTTTGGGGTCTGTAATGGCTCTTTCCAAATATTTTATTGATAATGATTTGTCAATATTTGTTGATAAATAACAAATTCCAAGATTCATGTTATATAAAGAATTGAGCGAATCTTTTTTTAACAAAAGGGTGTATTCTGTAATAGCATCCTTGTAATTGCCTATCTCGAAATTATCCTTAGCGGTTCCTTTGTTTGCTTCAACTATCGGCTTATTTCCTGTATTTGCTATAGGAACCGGTCTGCCCCCTTTTTTTGATTGCGTTTCCGTAGCCCCTTTTTTTACTTGTGTTTCCGGCTTATTTTGAGAATAAGCAACCAATGATAATAAAAAAGATGTGATCAATAAAAAAATATTTATAGTTCTATTCATATCTAAAAATTTTATTTTCGGCACTAAATTAAATAAATTGCCGCTATTTAAAAGATATAAATTAGAAAGTTTTAAACAAAAAAAAATTTGTTAATATAATTTATACTCTTACCTTTGCATCTCAAAATAAATGTGAAAGAGAAATGAAAAAAGAAATTCATCCTAAAGAATACAGACAAGTCGTTTTTAAAGATATGTCGAATGATTATACTTTTGTAACTAAATCTACTGTGCAAACCAAAGAAACTATTGTTTGGGAAGACGGTAAGGAGTATCCACTTGTAAAACTTGAAATATCTCATACTTCTCACCCTTTTTACACCGGTAAGATGAAATTGGTTGACACTGCCGGACGTGTTGATAAATTCAGAAATCGTTATAAAAAACATATAGAAACAAAAGAAGTAGAAGCAGAAACAGAAACAAAAGAATAAGACTTTTGTTGAAAAAAATAAGTCCTCCGAAAAATTTCGGGGGATTTTTTATAACTATATGTCAAATATACTCGTTCTTAACAGTTTACTTTAGTAAAGATGATTAGAACAAGTTTTTCGATAGAAATAAAATACTTTTATACAACCGAACATAATGCGATGGGTTGATCCTGTCAAAACTAGTTCATGCTATGTACTGAGTTTGTTGAAGTAAACACAAATAAAAAAGTTTATTTTGTGAAAAAATATATTCCGTATTGCAATAAATTGTAATTTCAACCTTTTAAAATATATAAACTATGAATTACATACTTTTTGATAATCCAAATCGGAGCGAATTGCTGCCTCTTACTTTTACAAGACCAGTTGCAGATATACGAATTGGGATATTAACCATTCGTGAAAAGTGGGAAAAGTTTCTTAATGCTAAAACTTCTACTTTAACGGAAGATTATTTAAGCAATAAATACCCTGTTACTAAAAGTGATCAGAACATTCTGATTAACGGTTCTGTATGTCCTAATAAAAAAATCATAGATTTGATCAAAAAACTGAAATCCAATCAGG
>JAAXXA010000106.1:5759-8237 GCA_013334735.1 Bacteroidota bacterium | reverse complement strand
GATACCATTGCAAAAATGTATCTATCGGTGTTTATGGTATAATGATAGGTGGCTGGGCTTCAAACAACAAATATTCTTTAATTGGCGCTATCAGGGCGGCATCTCAGATGATCAGTTACGAACTGGCAATGGCGCTGGCTATTATTGCACTTATTGTAACAACAGGTTCTTTGAGTTTAAATGATATTGTAGAACAACAACATGGCTGGCATTGGAATATAATATATCAACCTTTGGGGTTTCTTATTTTTCTTATATGCGCTTTTGCTGAATGTAACAGGTCTCCTTTCGATTTGCCCGAATGCGAAACAGAACTTATTGGAGGATATCACACCGAATACAGTAGTATGAAATTAGGGTTCTATCTTTTCGCCGAATATATAAACATGTTTATTTCCTCGGCAGTTATTGCCACATTATTTTTTGGAGGGTATAATATTCCATTTATTGAAAATACAGGCTGGTCAGTCAATCTGATAACAATATTAGGTGTTTTATTTTTATTTTTTAAGATATTTTGTATAATGTTTGTATTTATTTGGATTCGTTGGACACTTCCACGTTTCCGCTATGATCAGCTAATGAATTTAGGATGGAAAATATTAGTCCCCGTTTCAATATTCAATGTTTTTTTAACGGGTTTGATCGTTTTGCTGAGTAATTAATTTAGAACAAGCTACAAGCTACAAGCTAAAAGGCACAAGGGATAAGGGATAAGGGATAAGGGATAAGGGAAATGTTTTAAATTTTGGTCAATTTTCTTGCGATTGCCATTTCTTTCCATTTTTTACGAGCTTCTTCGGCGGGAATACCAAAGTATGTTTTACCACCTTCAAGAGATTTGTCAACGCCTGAAGTAGCAAGGATTATAGCGCCTTTTCCAATTACAATATCTTTATTAATAGAAACATTGCCCCATACAAGCACATCGTCTTCTAAAACCGTTACTCCGGCTATAGCGCAATGAGAACCTATAAGGCAGTTTTTACCTATAACAGTATCATGACCTATCTGAACATGGTTATCAATTTTAGTTCCTTTGCCTATAATAGTATCGCCGGATACGCCTTTATCTACAGATGTAAGAGCTCCAATTTCAACATTGTCGCATAATATCACTTTGCCACATGATTCTAATTTATCCCATCCTTCGGGTCTTCTTTTAAAATAGTAAGCGTCAGCGCCTATTACAGAGTTACTATGTATGATAACATTATCGCCAATAATAGAATGATCGTAAATACTCACATTTGCATGAAAAAGACAATTTTTTCCAATTTTAACATTATTACCAATAAAAACATTAGGTTGAATTATTGTTCCTTCACCAATTTCAGCAGAATTGCTAATCATTTTTTCTGCTTTTTCGAAAGGTCTGAATTTTTTCACAATAGCAACATAATCACGAAAAGGATCGTCAGAAAAGAGCAACGCTTTACCTTTCGGGCAATCTGTTTTTTTGTTAATCAGGATAGTTGTGGCTTTTGAGTTTAAAGCTTTATCATAATATTTAGGATGATCTACAAATGTAAGGTCGCCGGTTTCAACTCTGTGAATTTCATTTATACCGCTAATAGCAAAATCAGGATCCCCTGCAAATTCCAATTTTAACATTTCAGCTAATTCTTTCAGTTTTATTACAGGATTTATTTTCATGATAAGCGATTAAATAATGTTTGGCAATAAAGTCGAAATTATAATTGTTTTTGATTTAAGATTTTTAATTTGAGATTGAATACCAGTTTTTATAATCATAAATCTTAATTCTAAAATCTAAAATTATTTCAAAAATTATTGTTTAATATAGGTTCTTATTATTTTACTCTTTCAGAATATGAATTTGTTCTTGTATCAACCTTTATACGTTGCCCGTTTTCAATAAATAAAGGGACATAAACTTTAGCGCCGGTTTCAAGAGTAGCTTGTTTTTGAGCATTAGTAGCAGTATCACCTTTTAAACCCGGCTCGGTATAGGTAATCTGAAGTTCAACAAAAGCAGGAAGTTCGCAATAAAGAGGTGTTTCTGTTTCGGCATGAAAAACAATTTCAGCGCTTTGTCCTTCTTTCAAAAATTGAGGAGCATTAATGATTTCCCCTTGTATATTAACCTGTTCAAAAGTTTCGGAATGCATAAAATTATATCCGTTTTCATCTTTGTATATAAACTGATACGGTCTTCTTTCAACTCTTTGAATATCTATTTTAGCGCCCGAGATAAAGGTGTTTTGTAGAACTTTACCTGTTTTAATACTCTTCATCTTTGTTCGGATAAAAGCTCCACCTTTACCGGGTTTTACATGCTGAAACTCAACAATGGTGCAAAGATCATTATTAAAATCAATTACTAAACCATTTCTAATATCTGCTGTTGTTGCCATAAAATTAAAATATATGTAAGAATTTTGGTTTGCAAAGGTAAATTAATTATACAAAATTTCAATAGCTAATAAATTAAAATAGTTAAATATTATTTTGAGT
>JAAXXA010000106.1:0-5749 GCA_013334735.1 Bacteroidota bacterium | reverse complement strand
AATGAAAAAAAATATTTACAGGCACACTAGTTTTTTATACATCTCACCGAGTATCCATTTGTCTTCAGATTATCGTCGGGTCCTATATTTGGTTGGTCGTTGTTCATTGAGTACATTGTTGCATAAGTATAAGCTCCGGATTTCTCATCCCGTGACCAGAACCTTCCGACCTGTGTAAGGTTCTGAAAGCTACCACTCGGGTGTCTTGAACCTCCCGGTGGCAGACCTAACCCGCTGCTGTTGTTGTTTTCCGGATTTTTACCTATTGTGCAAGCGTCTTCCATATAGTACCACCAGCCGGTTTTAGATGCCATTGATTTTCCTATTTTGGTGGTGTTGCCTCCGCAGCCATAATTACCACTGTTTGTAAGGTAATTCGTTAAAGTAGTCCATTCGGCAACTGTTGGTATATGCCAGCCTATAGGACAAATACCTTGTAATGTTCCGGGAGGAGGAGTATCCCATGTTTGTATATTGTTTGCATTATTATAATATTGCACCATTTCCGCCCACTCGTATAAACCGCCGTAAGTGGAACAGTTAGATTCAGAATTACCCTGACAATATTTTTCTATTGTACTATTTGCTGTCTGTTCAGTACCTCCATCTATTCTTGTTCCTATATTTAGGTTTTCCGCCATCCAGCACTGAGTGTCAATAAGCACGGTATTATATTGTTTGCTGTCTCTGGAATCGGTTAGCTTTGATGTGCCACAGGTAAAACATTCAGAAGCAGTTGTAGCTGTTGATGAAGTTGCCGAAGCTGCTGTACAACCATTACTATTTGTATAGTTAATGGTAACTGTTTTGCTGCCGGCAGTTAAATATTTTAGAGTAACAGTATTGCTCGTTGTTCCTACACCACCCGAAGTAATACTATAGTCAGCATTCAATGTTCCGGGAACTACCCAAGCATAATTTGTCATAGATTCTTGAGTTGTATAAGTTACATCAACACCAATACATGCACTTGCTCCGGGTTGGGCTGTAAAAGAAGGAGTAGGAAGCGCATTTACGGTCATAGTTATTCCACTCGAAGTAGCCGGCGAACCTGTAGCGCAAGTATTATTTGAAGTCATCACACAGGTAATAATATCACTATTTGCAAGCGTTGTTGTAGTGTATGTTGGATTTATCTCTCCTGTGATGTTTGTTGCACCCTTTATCCACTGGTATGAAGGCGTTGTGCCTCCGTTGGTTGGTGTTGCTGTATATGTTACGCTTGTTCCTGCACATATCGCTCCAGTAGGAACAGCAGCAATACTTATACTTGCTGCGCCAATGGAATTGACAGTAATCGAAGCAGTACTAACGGCTGTTGCAGAACCGCATGCATTACTTGCCGTTAATGTGTAAACACCTGTTCCGGTTGTAGTAATATTTGTAATTGCAGGGCTTTGTGATGTAGAAGTAAATCCATTAGGACCTGTCCAACTCCAATTTGTTGCACCTGTCGCACCACCTATCAGCATTAACGTACTTCCTGCACAAAGAGTGGTTGAGGAGGCGGAAGCTGTTATAGCAGAGGGAGCGCTTGTGCAACCACAGGAAATAGTTTGCCACACACCGTTTATATAAGTTTCGAAACACTTTGTAGTGGTGTTATATATAAGCAAAGATTCGGGAACAGGTGTTGATATGGCATCGCGCTCTGTAGTGGTCATACGGTTTATAAGCACTCCCAGAGAAGTACCGCTAACATCAAGCATTGCTTTATCATTGGCAGCGGCACCGGTAGTATTAATAGCTATACCCTGCGAAAACGAATAAAAAGTGCACATTGTTAAATTCAATGCTAGAAAAAATGTAAAATTTAATAAGCAAGGGATAAAGCAAAACACAAAGACTGATATTTTTTTCATAGGTTTAATAGTTGTAATATTTTTGTAAATAGCTATGCGGATTATGGAATATATTGTTTATTTGTGGTATAATAATCATTGATCACAACATATTTGTATGCAAATATACTATTTATTTAGACAAAAAAATAAAGCAAAAGTAAGCTAAAATTAAAGATTAAATTTATTTGAAATTGCTAAGATGAAGTTCATTATTACAAAAGTCAAATTCGTACTTTTTGTCATTTGAACATACAATTATAAGGCGGTTATTTATGTATTTATTGACAAGATTATTATACCATTTTATTCCTTCCGAATCTAAATTGGTACATGGTTCATCCAAAAAAATTGCAGAAACATCGGGCAATATGGCTAGTGCGATTTTAAGCCTTTGTTTTGTACCTGATGATAATTGATGGATAGGTTTGTATTCAAAACCATGCAAATTTGTAATATCTATAAATTCTTCTAACGTAATATTATCCAGGAATTTTTTAAAACGACAGAAAAATGAAACATTTTCAACAAGAGTAAATTCTTCAATAAGTTCAATATAGGGCGAACATATGGCAATATGCCGGAAAACATCATCTTGTTTTACTTCTTTTAAATTTAATGAATAATAAATATTTCCTTTTGTAGGAATAATATGAGAGGAAATAACATTTATCAGTGTTGACTTTCCCGAACCGTTAGATCCCAAAATTACATAAGTCTGATCGGGCAAAAATTCAAAATTAACATTTCGGAATACCCAATCTTCTTTATATTGCTTTCCAATATTTTTTAAAATTATCTTCATCAAATGAGAGGGGAAAATAAATTGTAAAAATAAGATTCCAATCATCAGGCAATAATAGAACGCCGATAACGCTTATTGCTTATGATTAACTGAAGTTACGCATATTTATATTATTTGTCAAAGTCACTCAGAGCTGCCACGATTATTTTAAAGTATTCAGAATAAAGATAGTTCTATAAATCGTGGCTTGTCGAAGAGTGACTGCCTATATAGCGGTCGTCTTCGACAATCTTTTCCTTCCACTACGTTCCATGAAAATCTGCTCTGACTGACCGCTATCTTAGATTCTGTATTTTTGCGTAACATCAGTGAGTAACTACAAATTTCAGAAAAAATTATTATTTATCAAAATTTGATTTTGAATAACCTTTCATAATACCTCTGCTTGAGTTATTTATAAAAGATACTATTTCATCTCTTTCGGATGTAGCAGGCATTTCAGCATCTATAAAAGCAAGCGCCTGACTAACATTATATCCTCTTAGGAATAAAATTCTATAAATATCCTGAATTTCCTTAATTTTATCAAAAGTAAATCCTCTCCTTCTCAATCCGATAGAATTAATACCCACAAATGACAATGGTTCGCGAGCTGCTTTTGTATATGGAGGAACATCTTTTCTGACAAGCGAACCGCCTGATATCATTACATGTTTGCCAATATTACAAAATTGATGTACAGCCACATTCCCTCCAACAATTGCATAGTCATCAACAATTATATGACCTGCTAAAAGAGCTGCATTGGCAATAATACAATTAACACCTATTACACAGTCGTGGGCAATATGAGCGCTTGCCATAAGAAGAGTGTTATCGCCTATAACAGTTTCATAACTTGCTTTAGTGCCCCTGTTAATAGTAACAAACTCACGTATTGTAACATTATCGCCAATTTTTACAAAAGTTTCTTCACCGCTAAATTTCAAATCTTGTGGAATAGCTGAAATAACAGCGCAAGGAAAAATTTTGCAGTTTTTACCTATTCGTGCGCCTTCCATTATAGTTACGTTATTACCAATCCATGTCCCTTCACCAATTTCCACATTTTTATTAATAGTAACAAATGGTTCAATTACAACATTATTTGCAATTTTTGCTTGCGGATGTACATAAGCTAATGGTTGATTCATGATTTTTTAATTTTAGTGATCTGAGCAGTCAACTCAGCTTCCATAACAATTTTACTACCGACATAAGCAACTCCTTTCATTTGGCAGATTCCTCTTCTCATAGGAGACATCAGATTCAATTCAAAAATAAGAGAATCTCCGGGAACAACTTTGTTTCTGAATTTAACATTATCTATTTTCAAAAAATATGTATTGTAATTTTCAGGATCAGGTTTTGTATGCAGGAAAAAAATGCCTCCTGTTTGCGCCATTGCTTCTACTTGCAATACTCCCGGCATAACCGGTTCTTCTGGGAAATGTCCAACAAAGAAACCTTCATTCATTGTAACATTTTTTAATCCTATTACTCTTGTATCCGATATATCTAATATTTTATCAACAAGCAAGAAAGGAATACGATGTGGAATTATTTTTTTTATTTGATTGATATCATAAATAGGTTTGGCATCAGGATCGTAGCGATATCCCTCTTTTTTGATTTTTGTTTGTGATATAAATTGGCTTATTTTTTTTGCAAATTCAACATTTGAAAAATGTCCCGGTCTGCTGGCAATAATATGAGCTTTAATTGGAGTACCAACAAGAGCAAGATCTCCAATCAAGTCTAACAATTTATGACGAGCCGGTTCATTGTTAAAACGTAGTTCCAGATTATTAAGAATGCCCTCTTTTAGAACAGCAACTTTTTCCCTTTTAAAAACTACTGCCAAACGTGAAAGTTCATCATCGGAAATAAGTCTGTTTATGAATACAATTGCGCTGTTAATGTCGCCTCCCTTAATAAGGTTATTGTTTATCAAGTATTCCAATTCATGCAAAAAAACAAAAGTCCGGCATGACGAAATTTCTTCTTTAAAATCACTCATATTAACTAATGAAGCATTCTGAGTTCCGAGAACATTTGATTCAAAATCAATCATTACTGAAAGTTTGAACTCGTCAGAAGGGATAGCAATCAGCTCAATTTTATTTTTGGGATCAGAGTAAGTAATATTCTGTGTAATTTCAAAATAATGTCTTTCTGCATTTTGTTCAACAATACCGGACTTAAGCAAAGCTTCTACATATATTTTTGAACTACCGTCAAATATAGGAGGTTCGGACGAATCAAGCTCAATAAGGACATTATCAATTTCAAGACCGGCAAGTGAAGCAAGGGTATGTTCAACCGTTAGTATCCTTACACCATTTTGTTCTATATTAGTACCTCTGGATGTATCTACAACATTATGAACATTAGCATCTACTATAGGTTTACCTTCGAGATCAATTCTACAGAACTTATATCCATGATTTTCGGGTGCGGGCAAAAAGGTAACATTCACTTCTTGTCCTGAATGTAAACCCACACCTGAAACAGTAATGGGTTCTTTTATTGTGCGTTGTTTTTTTATCATAGCGGGAGCAAATGTATAAAAATAAAAAAACTAACAAAAAAATAATTATTTGTGTTTGTCAGTAAGTTCATTATTTTATATATGAAACGGGAAGAATTACCACATGTAATGTAACTTAGCGTAGTCGAAGTGTAGATCGTGATAATTCAAAATATTAATAATATTTAAAACAAAAATAAAAAAATCAACATAAATATTATCAACAAAAAAAATCAATACAAGACTGGTGATAAAGTTATGTTTATTGAATGCCGTCCGCTCAGTCGTGATAAGAGATGGCGCGTGCTTAACCAATAAGGTGTTTTAGAAGTATAAATATATGATTCAAGTACAAACTTATTTAAAAGTAGCTGATAATTCCGGCGCAAAGGAAATCCAATGCATCCGAGTATTAGGTGGATACAAAAAACGCTACGCGCATGTTGGCGACATTATTGTTGCGGCTGTTAAAAGCGCAGTGCCACACGCCGCCGTTAAAAAGAGTGACGTAGTCAAGGTAGTTATTGTTCGCACTAGAAAAGAAATTCGTCGTGCCGATGGTTCTTATTTGTGCTTTAGCGATAACGCCGCTGT
>JAAXXA010000646.1 GCA_013334735.1 Bacteroidota bacterium | reverse complement strand
AGTTTGTCCTACAAATGCTATTCTTGAAGTAAATTTTGAAATGAAAAAAATAATTGGAACGCAGATTCGCCATGGCGATCATGGAAAATTATGATAAGCGCAGATAAAATAAAATCATATTTAATCATAAATATCAGCATCATCTGCGTTCTATACCATAATCTGAGTGGAATAATTTAATATTTGAAAAAGATTGAAAACATTTAAAAGAGGCGGGATTCATCCTAAAGAAAATAAAATTTCAAGCGCTTATCCGATTGAGGTAATACCTCCTCCAGCAATTGTTTATATACCTTTATCTCAACATGCCGGTATGCCTGCAATTCCTGTAGTAAATAAAAATGATAAAGTTAAAACCGGACAATTGATAGCTAAAGCGCAAGGTTTTATTTCTGCAGATATCCATTCTTCTGTATCGGGCATAGTTACAAATATTCAAGATATTGCGGATGCGGCTGGTTATTTGAAAAAAGCAATAATTATCAAAACAGAAGGCGACGAATGGCTTGAAAATATTGAGCGCGGCAATACACTTGTAAAAAATATTTCATTATCTCAAACAGAAATAATTGAAAAAATTAAGGATTCAGGAATTGTAGGACTTGGCGGCGCCGCTTTTCCAACGCACATTAAATTAACCCCTCCCAAAGGAAAAATCGCAGAAATACTTATCATTAATGGGGCTGAATGTGAACCGTATTTAACCTCCGATCATAGGCTAATGATTGAGAAAGGCGATGAAATAATGGTTGGCATTACTATATTATTAAAAGCGCTGAATGTTGAAAAAGCCATCATTGGAATTGAAGCAAATAAACAAGATGCAATAAATATTTTAACAAGTATTTCTGAAAAATATGAAAATATCGAAGTTCATACTCTTAAAGTTAAGTATCCTCAGGGTAGCGAAAAGCAATTGATAAAAGCGCTTACCGGCAGAGAAGTCCCTTCTCAAAAACTACCTGTTGACGTGGGTTGTGTGGTTCAAAATATCGGGACAACTTTTGCAGTTTATGAAGCCGTACAAAAAAATAAACCATTAATAGAGAGGGTAGTTACAGTTTCAGGTTCTTCAATAAAAAAACCTTCAAATTTTCTTGTACGTATTGGTACTCCTGTTAGTTTTTTAATTGAAAAAGCTGGTGGTTTGCCTGAAAATACAGGAAAAATTATTAGTGGCGGTACTATGATGGGAAAATCTTTTTTAAATATTGAAATGCCTGTTGTTAAAGGAATGTCAGGTGTTACAGTGCTTGATGAAAAAGAAACACTTCGTATGAAGGCATTAAATTGCATACGCTGTGGTAAATGTGTTAAGGTTTGTCCGATGGGGCTTGCGCCATATCTGCTTGCAACAATTTCAGAACATTCGGGTTTTGAAAAAGCAGAAAAAGAAAAAATAATGGATTGCATGGAATGTGGATCATGTTCTTATATTTGCCCTTCCGGCAGACCTTTGCTTGATTATATCAGAGTAGGTAAAATTAAAACAGGAGAAATTATTAGGAAAAGAAACTAATAGAGTATAGTGAAAACTTATCGTATTAAAATATAAAATGCAAATTTTAAAATGCAAAATCTAAAATGCAAAATCTAAATAAACATTATGAACATTGATAATTAGATGTCTTATAAATTTACAATTTGCAATTTAATTTTTGCAATTCGCCGAGGCGAAGCAATATATTTTATTAAAAAAAACTTTAGGCACTTATTTATTAATATTTTATAAAAAGTTATGACTCTTCTAACAATATCAGGATCGCCACATATACACGGAGAACATTCGGTAAAAAAAATAATGTGGGAAGTGGTGATAGCTCTTGTACCTGCAATGTTGGCTTCGTTTTACTTTTTTGGAATAAATGCAATTTTAGTTACTACAACTGCTATTATATCTTGCGTAGTTTTTGAATATTTAATATACAGGTTCTTTTTCAATAAAAATGAAATAACAATAACTGATGGATCTGCTATTATTACAGGAATACTATTGGCTTTTAATCTTCCTTCTTCATTACCTATATGGATGGTAATTGTTGGAAGCGCTGTTGCTATTGGGGTAGCGAAGATGCCTTACGGAGGTCTTGGTAAAAATATTTTTAATCCCGCTCTTGTAGGACGTGTGTTTCTGCTTATTTCCTTTCCCGTTGAAATGACCACATGGACCTTGCCTGTTCATAATGTTTCAGGAATTGTTGATGTGATTTCGGGTCCCACTGTACTTGGTACAATAAGGGAAGGAATGATGAACGGACAATCGGTAACTAAAATAATGGAAAATATTCCTTCGTATCAAAACATGTTTATAGGAAATATGGGCGGTTCTCTTGGTGAAGTATCCGCCTTGGCTTTATTAATTGG
>JAAXXA010000105.1 GCA_013334735.1 Bacteroidota bacterium | reverse complement strand
TCTTTGTCTTATAATAATATTTCCGGCTATAGCTAATTGACCGCCAAAAATTTTAACTCCTAATCGTTTGCTTTGTGATTCGCGACCGTTATGCGAACTACCGGCTCCTTTTTTATGTGCCATAACTCAATTTTTTGAATGATTATTTTTCTTAATTTTCTGTTTCAACAGGCGCTTCAGCCTTAACTTTTTTTGCTTTTGAAGCTTTTTCAGCTACGCTATCTATCTGAATTTTAGTCAAAAACTGACGATGTCCACTTGATTTTTGATAACCTTTTCTTCTTCTCTTTTTGAATATAATAACTTTATCACCTTTTAGATGTGAAAGTATTGTTGCTGTAACTTTAGCTCCTTCGATAAGAGGTTCGCCAACAACAACTTTTCCATCATTGTTAATAAGCATTACACTGTTAAATTCAACTTTTGAGCCGACTTCTCCGGCAAGACGGTGAACAATAACATTTTGTTCATTTTCCACCTTAAACTGTTGTCCTGCTATGTTTACTATTGCGTACATTGTTTTTATTTTTTTCGGTTTTAAAAGCCCTTTTTTGATATTTAGGGGGTGCAAAGATAGGAAAAAAAACGAACATTCAAATATTTTAATCTTTTATTTTACATTTTTTGAATTAAAAAAATCAGATAAATTAAAAAAATATTGTAAATTAGCAAAATATGATGGCTTATTTTAAAAGATTTTGCACGTTGAATTATCACATAAACATTTAATAATAAGAATTATATAAACAAAAACAAATATGGTTTTATTTAAAAAACTAATTCTCTTATTTTTTTTATCTGTTAATTTTATTAATTTTTGTGTTGCACAGGAAAAATATACACAAACGGGTTTAGCCTCATATTATTCCGATGCATTTAATGGTAGGTTTACTTCAAGTGGTGAAAAATATAATAATAAATTATACACAGCCGCGCACGCTACATTAAAATTCCATACCTTAGTAAAAATTACAAATATTTATAATAATAAAACAGTTATAGTTGAAATTAACGATCGTTGCGCAAAGTATAAAAACAGGATAATAGATCTGTCGAAAGCCGCTGCTAAACAGATTGACCTTTTAACTTCAGGTATTGCTAGTGTAAAACTTGAGGTTATAACTCCCGCCGATTTAAATATTATTGGAAATTTTCCTGATACTTTGCTAATTAAATATAAGTAAAACCAATTTTATCAATAAATTATTTTTAAATTAATAATTTATTATCACTTTTCCTTTATTATTCTCTGCTTAGTAGGTTATAATTACTTTTCCGTTTCCTGATTGCTCCCCGGAAGTATTGCTTTGGCTTGTACCATTATTATATGAACCACCGCCGCCAGCCCCGGCTCCAGAATTGTGCCCCCCGCCACCGCCTGAATAACCGCCGCCGCCACCGCCGCCGCCGTTACAATTTCCATCACCGCCGCCACCTCCGCCGAAACCACCTAAACCACCATTAGTAGTACTTCCAGGTCCTCCTGCTCCTCCATTGGTAAAACTTTTTCCTCCGGTAGTTCCTGAACAAGAAGAGTTTGCTCCATTTCCGGTAAGTCCACCTCCTCCTGCTCCTGCATTTGTTGCACTTCCTCCAGCGCCTCCGGTACCTCCTGAACAACAAGAGCTATTAGTCCCTCCATTTGCCGTTACTCCTGCTTGTCCATTTAAGCTATTAGGAGAATCAGCTCCTCCTCCCCCTCCTGCAATAATTAATGGATTATTACTAATATCAGTAACAAAAGTACCTCCTCCTCCTCCGGTATAACCACCATTAGCATTGCCTTGTTGCCCTACTATTATTTTTAAAATCTGTCCTGAACTTACAGTAAATGTACCTTTCATTCTGGCACCTAAACCGCCTGTATATGATCCGGAAGTTCCTCCCTGTGCGCCCCATGCTTCAATAGTAATGCTGGTAATACCGGAAGGTACTGTCCAGCTTATTAGAGAGCCAGAGTATGTTGCGAGAACCGGAGATCCTGGTGCTGATGTTAAATTCATAGAAGAAGTGGCTGTACAATTATTTGCATCTGTTATTGTTACAGTATAAGAGGCAATATTAATTACCGTAGGACTAGTGGTGGTGGAACCTGTCATACCTGACGTTGGACTCCATGAATAAGTGTATGATCCTGCTCCACCCGAACCAACTGCAGGACCAATTAAGGTATAACCGGAATAAATATTAATATTTGATCCTGCACTAACTGTTAAATTTTTAGTTACCACCACAGAACTTGTAGCGCTGCAAGTATTGATATCGGTTACAGTAAGGGTATAGGTAGTGGTTGTGCAAGCATTAGCAGTAGGATTAGCTATAGTAGTACCAGACAAACCTGCCGCAGGGCTCCATGCATAAACATAAGTTCCATATCCACCTGACGCTGTTGGACTGCCCCCAAGTGTTCCCGGACCGCTTTTGGCAGCTCCGGCAGTAACAGAAAGTGGATTTACGGCTATCGCTAAACTGGCTGGAGTACTAGTACCACATGCGGCTGTTTGCGATACCGCCACATAACCTGCTGTAGTGTTGCAACTATAATTTACTACGATATTCGTAGTGCCTGTTCCTGAAGTAATTGAGGCGCCGGGAGGTACTGTCCAGTTATATGTTATAGCACTTGGAATAGACGCGATTGAATAAGAAACTGGTGCTGTTTGACCTGGCACAGCAGTTATAGGACCGGTGATGTTACCCGGTGTTAAAGGTGAAGAGCTTACATTAACATCAATGCATGTGAGAAGACTTGTTTCGCAAGAGTTGTTAGCTTTTACACAAACACTACCTGAAACACTACCAAAAATAACACTTATGGAGGTCGTACCAATTCCAGACATAATCTTGCTTCCAGCCGGAACAGACCATGTGTAACTAGTAGCTGTTGGTATAGGCGCAATAGAATAAGTATGAGTTGATCTGGAACAAAATGAAGTTGTATCGGTAGTTATTGTACCAGGATCTGGCAGAGACTTACTCATCGAAATCCAACAGTTGCCATTATAATAATTTACAACCCCGCAATCTGTGTTATATATTTGCAAGCCGGTAGAAGGTAAAGAAATTGCATCACGTTGGTTGGTAGTCATATTTGGCATCCGCAATCCTTTTGTAGTACTACTCACATCCAATATTGCAGAACTTGCTGGATTTGATGTCCCAATACCAACATTGCCGGATTTGCTTATTTTCATTCTTTCTGTACTGTTGGTTTTCATAACCCATGATTTATCGTCTGTTGTTCCGATAAAATTTGTAGCGGTATCTGTTCCTGCATTACCGCTTGTTGACCAGCTTCCCCCACTGCCGGTTGAAAACCGTATCCATTTGGAAGTTGTTCCATCCCAGTAATAAAATCCCGGGGTAACATCACCCGAGGTTACTGAATCGTAAACCAATAAACTATTAACAGGATTAGTTATAGGAGCTGCTGATGTAGTGCTTGTAAGAGCAACTCTGGGTATTCGCATCCCCTGATTGATACTGCTTACATCAAGCATTGCCGAATTATCGGCAGTACCGCCGGTAGAATTAATAGCTACACCTCCGCTCTGTGCAAGCAAGTTAAAAGTTAAAAGTTGAAAGTTGAAAAATAACAAAGTAAACACAATTATTCTCGCAATTATAAGTGTTCTTTTTTTTTGCATAATTTTTTAGTTAAAATTGTTAAAACTATTCAACATATAGGTAATATAACTTGTCTACATCATTTTTTTGCTTAGTAGGTTATAATTACTTTTCCATGTCCACTTTGAACACCAGCGGTATTGGTTTGGCTAGTGCCACCATTGTATGAGCCACCACCACCGCCACAACCGGAATTACTCCAGCCACCTGCGCCACCTCCTGAATAACCGCCACCACCTGCACCACCGACATAACTGCCGCCACCACCGCCAAAACCACCATTTGCGCCATCACTATATCCATTTCCTCCTGCGCCTCCAGCCTGAAATGCTATACCCCCCGAAGCTGTAGCGCTACCACCACCTGAACTCCAGCCTGCACCACCACCACTATGCGATCCCGCACCACCGCCGGCACCACCAGTACCACCAGCGCCAGGAGTACCATTTTGACCAGCCATACCGCTAGTACCTGATTGTCCATTTTTATTTCCAGGGGTTCCGCAATATCCTGATGTTTCTCCGCCACCGCCGCCAGCAGCAGCAATCATTATTGTAGCAGTTGCATAATTACTTCCCAAAGCTACAAAGGAACCTCCGCCACCGCCTCCTCCACGTGTGCTTCCTGAAGCATTATCTCCTTTTTGTCCAATCAATATCTGTAGAATATTTCCGGCACTGACAGCAAACGTTCCCTTAATCCTTGCTCCTAAACCTCCTGCAGTGGCATCACCGCTGCTTCCCCCTTGTGCACCGTAAGTGTCAATTATTACACTTGAAGTGCCAGCAGGTACTACCCAATTCTGGATAACGCCTGAAAGTCCTGTACTTGCATTATTGAACGTTAATGTTGCAGGAGATGCTGGTAATGTGATATACATAGTAGAAGTAGCTGTGCAACTATTAGCATCTGTAATAGTTACAGTATAAGTACCGCCGCCACATGCCGTAGGACTTGCCACTGTTGCATTTACCAAACTTATTGTTGGTGACCATGAATAATTGTATGATCCTGTTCCTCCATATCCGATCGCAGGTCCAATAGAAACCGGAAGAGTAGAAGTATTATTTACATTTGCTCCTGCACTTGCTGTTAAATTTTTTGTTACAACCACTAAATTGCTAGCAGTACAAGCATTTGCATCTGTTACGGTTATAGTATAAGTAGTGGTAGTACAGGCATTCGCTGTAGGATTGGCAATTGTTGTACTTGTTAAACCCGATGAAGGGCTCCATGCGTAAATATATGACCCTGTACCGGTACCTCCTGAAGCCGTGGGAGATCCGCCAATTGGGCCAGGTCCGGTTTTGGCAGGTCCAGCACTTACTAAGAGCGGACTTACTGAAATGGCTAAACTTGCAGGACTACTCGTGCCGCAGGCTGCGGTTTGTGTTACAGCTACATAACCTGCTGTTGTATTGCATGTATAATTTACAACTATGTTAGTAGTCCCTGTTCCCGAAGTAATCACAGCGCCGGGAGGTACTGTCCAGTTATAGGTACTGGCGCCAGGTATGGAGGCAATTGAATATGATACGGTATTTGTTTGACCCGGAACGGCACTTATTGCTCCTGTAATATTTCCGGGCGCAGCCGGGGCAAGATTAATATTGACTGCAAGACAAGTTTGAGCGCTGGTTTCGCAAGCATTATTAGCATTCACACAAACACTACCCGAAATATTTCCAAAAGTTACATTAATAGAAGTGCTGCCTTGTCCCGATGTAATACTTGCTCCGGGAGGCACGCTCCACATATAACTAGTTGCTCCTGCAAGGGGTGGAACTGAATAAGCACGGGTTTGTCCCGCGCAAAAATCTGTTGTACCTGAACTTGTTATGGGCCCGGCCTGAGGTAGAGTTTTGCTCATTGAAATCCAGCAGGTCCCATTATAATAATCTACTGACCCGCAATCTGTGTTATATATTTGCAATCCGGTAGAAGGTAAAGAAATTGCATCACGTTGGTTGGTAGTCATATTTGGCATCCGCAGTCCTTTTGTAGTACTACTCACATCCAATATTGCAGAACTTGCTGGATTTGATGTCCCAATGCCAACATTGCCGTATTTGCTTATTTTCATTCTTTCGGTACTGTTGGTTTTCATTACCCATGATTTATCGTCTGTTGTTCCGATAAAATTTGTAGCGGTATCTGTTCCTGCATTACCGCTTGTTGACCAGCTTCCCCCGCTACCGGTTGAAAACCGTATCCATTTGGAAGAAGTTCCATCCCAGTAATAAAAACCGGGGGTTACGTCCCCAGTAGTTACTGAATCATAAACCAATAAGCTGTTAACAGGGTTGGCAATAGGTAAAGCAGATGTAGTACTTATAAGAGCAACTCTCGGTATCCGCATCCCCTGATTGATACTGCTTACATCAAGCATTGCTGAATTATCAGCAGAACTACCGGTAGAATTGATAGCTACACCTCCGCTTTGACCAAACAAGTAAAAAGTTGAAAGTATAAAGTTGAAAATAAACAAAGTATAAACTAAGACTTTTACAATTATAAAATTTCTTTTATTTGTCATAATTTAAATTTTTAGATTGTTCAATCAACTAGTAAAATACAACAAGGCTAATATTTACATTCTTTCTTTCTTTTTGTTATAAAGTTTTTCCAATATTGAAGCAGCATCATTATATTTATTATTTAATATCATTGATGCTATTATGTATGGTTTAAAACCTGCTTCTTTGTAAGTTTCAATACGATATTTTTCAAAAACAGTATTTGCCACTTCACCTTCTTTACATGAAACACCTGAAATATCAGCTGGTAAACAGTGCATATATAATGCTTTCCCATCTTTAGTAAGTTTCATTTTTTCTTCAGTACATTCCCAGTTTTTATATTTTGCATTATTAGCCAAACATTCTTGTTCCAATGCTTTCAAACCCTCTTTGTCATTTTTTTGAAGTAATTCTGTTCTTCTTCCCATAACAGCAAAAGGAGCCCAGCTTTTTGGATAAACGATATCGGCATTTTTAAAGGCTTCATCCATTGAGTTTACCACTTTAAATTTTCCTCCGGTTTCGGAAGCATTTTTCTTAGCTACATCAATTACATCAGGAATTAAACCATAACCTTCGGGATAAGCAAGTTCTACTTCCATACCAAAGCGCGTCATTAATCCTATAATTCCCTGAGGAACAGAAAGAGGTTTTCCGTAGCTTGGAGAATAAGCCCAAGTCATTGCAATTTTTTTACCTTTAAGATTTTCTAAAGATCCAAAATAATTTTTTAGATGAAGAAGGTCAGCCATTGCCTGAGTAGGATGGTCAATATCGCATTGTAAATTAACGATACCAGGTCTTGCAGGAAGAACGCCATTTTTATAACCATCATCAAGAGCTTCACCAAATTCGCACATATAAGTATGACCAGCACCTAAGAACATATCATCGCGAATACCAATAACATCGGTTAAAAAAGATATCATATTTGCTGTTTCACGAACAGTTTCACCGTGAGCAATCTGTGATTTACCTTCATCCAAATCCTGAACTTCGAGACCAAGTAAATTACAGGCAGAAGCAAATGAAAAACGTGTGCGAGTAGAGTTATCGCGGAAATTGGATATAGCCAGACCCGAATCGAAGCACTTTGCGGAAATATTATTATCACGCAAATACTTCAGTGCTTCAGCCACAAGTAATGTTTGTTTAAGCTCGTCCTGTGTTTTATCCCATGTCAAAAGAAAATCTTTTTCAAAAAGACCAGTTTTTAACTTTTTAATTTCTTCTATAATTTGGTTAAATGATTTCATTTTTTTCTTTGTTTGAGGTTCTATAATTTATTATTTTAATATTTATTTTTATGGAAATGCTAATGTTCTTAAATCATATACGCGTAAGCAGCATAAAAAGCAGATGCCGTTACAAGATCGCTAACAAGCACTTTTTCGTTAGGTGCATGAGCCAATACTTCGTTACCCGGACCAAAACCAATAAGAGGTATTCCATAATAACCGTTGATAGTAACGCCATTGGTTGAAAATGTCCATTTATCAACTAAAGGCCTTTTGTTGAATAAACCTTCAAATGCTTTCACACCGGCTACTACAACAGGATGGGTTTCTTCAATTTTCCAGGTAGGAAAATATTTTTCCATTCCATATTTTAAACCCGTGTAAGCTTCTTCTTCGTAATACAACACTTCCACTTTAGCATCCATGCCTTTTACAATCTCTTCAATTTCAGCAACAGCAGATTCTTTAGTTTCACCCCAGGTTAAACGTCTGTCAAGATGGAATTGAGCATAATCGGCAACAGCGCAAAGCGAAGGGCTTCCTGATTTTATTTCGGAAATTGTAACAGTTCCTTTTCCAAGAAACTCATCTGATTTCAATCTTTCGTTTAGTTTTTCTATTTCAAGAGCAGCTCGGGCAGCCATATAAATAGCATTTTTTCCTCTT
Organism: Bacteroidota bacterium; assembly: GCA_013334735.1. Taxonomy (GTDB): domain Bacteria; phylum Bacteroidota; class Bacteroidia; order Bacteroidales; family CG2-30-32-10; genus JAAXXA01. Next base: position 199 of record JAAXXA010000105.1, on the reverse strand, counting down.
TCGGGTGCGCTACCATGGCATGATACTCCTCTGAATTTTACCACTATTTCCATTCTACCTCTGTGTCCCCTGTAAATATTGAGGTTTGTTGGTTCAGTACTTATTACAAAATCAGGTTTTAGTTTTTCTTCTTCTACCAGATATTTCCAGCATAAGCCATCGCAATCTTCTTCCATCACGCTTCCCACAACATAAAAAG
>JAAXXA010000645.1 GCA_013334735.1 Bacteroidota bacterium | reverse complement strand
TCAACTCCGTACTGTGGAACTAAAGAATGTAATTTTATTTGTTTTTTTATGATTTTCTCAGCAGCCTTGTAATTTTTCAACTCGGTAAGGCATTGCACGTAGGGTGCATAATAAACATATTCCTGATTTTTATTGAAAAGCTTTTCGTAAAGTTCAACGGCTTTATCGTATTCTTTATTTTGCAGATACTGCGCGGCTAACTGTTCATCAGTTGATGTTTGAGCAAAAGAATTTATAGCAAATAGAAATAGAAAAAAAATTGCCGAAATTGTGAAAATAAAATTTTTATGGGACAATTTTTTCATAAGTATTTATAATAATTATTTTTAAACAAGTAATCAGTAATCAGTAATCGGTAATCGGTATTCGGTATTCGGTATTCGGAAGTCCTACTGATTACCGATTACCATTTTTTTACTGATTACTATTACGGAAATGAACTAATTTATATCGTACACTTCAATCATCTTCACCTTCTAATTTTGTATTTACAGATATTTTCTTTTTATCTATTTTCTTAAGCTTTTTAATAACATTTATCACTTTCGGATTAAGGGAATCAAAAAGCTGCAATCTGGCATTAACAACATCAGTAGAAACAGTAACTTGCTGCATCAGACTATTAACGGCATCGGCTTCTGTTTTAGTATATTCTGATATTTTATTTTCAGGAATTTTATCGTTTTTCAGATCTGTTTTCAGACTATCTAATTGTTTTCTTGAAAATTTAATTTCATCATAATAATCGGGATATTTTTTTAGAAAATCCTTTATCGGTTTTCTTATAATACCATACGTAGTTATCACCTTCCAAATTGAATCGTCCTTTTTATCATTAAAATTTTCTTTTATCAGTCCTATATTATTTAAATATTCATTAAATACAGTTCTGATTTTTGCTGTATCAGCTTTAATAATTTTGCCTTCGATGCTGTCAATAACGGTATAAAGACTGTCAATTTTTTTAATTTCTTTAGAATGATCTATATTATTGCATGAAATAAAGAAAACAGATGAACATAATGCAAAAAAAATAAGTTTTTTCATATTAAAAATTTTAAGATATATTATTTAATTAATTAAGCCTTTGTCTGTAATGTCCATTTTTTATCGCATTTTCATGCTGAGCTAAGTCGAAGCATCCTACCATCAAACGTTTTATATAGTTCGCACTTCGACTTCGCTCAGTGTGACAGCTCACTATGACAAAACGGTTACACTACGGACAGTCTCTTCTATATTTTATTTACTCATCATTGCGAGATTACTAAGCAATCTCACGAACACCAAAAATACAAATTATTGTGAGTAATCTGTTTGAAATGAGAGATTGCTTCATTGCGTTCGCAATGACGCTATATCTGCGAAATTAGTCAATAATTTCAAAACCTGTATATTCAACAAGTGCTTTCGGGATTTTAATTCCTTCGGGTGTTTGATTATTTTCAAGTAATGCAGCCACTATTCTTGGTAATGCAAGAGCGCTTCCATTTAAAGTATGCGCCAATCGGGGTTTTGAATCTCCTTCACGAAAACGAAGTTTAAGCCTGTTCGATTGAAATGTTTCAAAGTTAGAAACAGAGCTTACTTCGAGCCATCTTTTTTGTGCTGCGGAAAAAACCTCCATATCGTAAGTCCATGCAGAAGCAAAACTCATATCTCCTCCGCAAAGTTTAAGTACTCTGAAAGGAAGTTCAAGTTTGCGCAACAAACTGCAAACATAATCCATCATTTCTTCAAGTGTTGTATATGATTTATCAGGATGATTTATCTGAACTATTTCTACTTTGTCGAACTGATGTAATCTGTTCAAACCGCGCACATCTTTTCCATACGAACCGGCTTCTCTTCTGAAACATGCTGAATATGCAGTGTTTTTAACAGGTAATTGCTCGGCTTTCAATATCATATCCCTGTAAATGTTGGTAATAGGCACTTCCGCAGTTGGAATAAGAAAAAGGTTGTCAATACCTACATGATACATTTGTCCTTCTTTATCAGGCAGCTGACCTGTAGCATAAGCAGATTCTTCATTAACCATTAATGGAGGCTGACATTCGGTATATCCATTTGTTATTGCATTGTCGAGAAAAAAATTAATTAAGGCTCTTTGCAATTTTGCGCCTTTGCCTTTATAAATTGGAAAACCTGAACCTGTTATTTTAACACCTGTTTCGAAGTCTATAATATTATATTTTGTCGTAAGATCCCAATGTGGAAGAGCATTATCGGAAAGAACAGGGATAGCGCCTTCCTGGCTCACTACTAAATTATCATCAGCTCCTTTACCTTTAGGAATTGAAGGATGAGGTAAATTAGGCAAAAGGACTAGTATATCATTTTGTTCTTTTTCTGTTTGCTGCAAC
>JAAXXA010000644.1 GCA_013334735.1 Bacteroidota bacterium | reverse complement strand
TAAGTGGATTGCAGGTTACAGCGATGCCACCGTTTTACATTCGCATATTAATACTAACTTTGGAATTGAAACCCTGCACGCTACAATGCCTCTGAACTTCCCGCCAGACGGAGCAAACAACAATGCATTAATAACATTAAAAAATATTTTGTTTGGCGAAAAGCCTGATTACACTGTAGAAGCTCATCCTTTAAACAGATCAGGTTTAGCTGAAGGCATTTTAACAGGAGGTAATCTTTCAATACTTTATGCCTTATCGGGCACTCCTTCGGACATTGATACCAAAGGAAAAATACTTTTTATAGAAGACCTGGATGAATACCTTTACCACATAGATCGTATGATGATGCAGCTAAAGCGAAGCGGTAAGCTCGAAAGTCTTGCAGGGCTTGTTGTTGGCGGAATGACCGAAATGAAAGATAATACGGTTCCCTTTGGAAAAACAGCATATAAGATTATTGCCGAAGCCGTAAAAGAATACAATTACCCCGTGTGCTATGGCTTTCCGGCAGGTCATATTGAAGATAACAGAGCGCTGATAATGGGACGAAAGGTAAAACTTAATATAACAAGAAAATCCGTCAGACTTGAGTTTTAATTAGAAATTGTATATAATTTATAATGTTTTTGATTTAAGAACAAGGAATGCTGATTTATGATTTTAGAAAAGCCAAAAATCAGAAATCTAAAATCGTTAATCCTTGTTCTCAAATTAATTTTGAACATCCAACCTACCTAAAGCAGGCAGGCACTCAATATTAAATGATGAAATAAAATTTGGTTTGCCAAGGCGAATTGGAAAAATTAAATTGCGATGTATTGAGATTGTCGAAATGAAAATTGTAAATTTTTAGGACTTATGAATATCAATGCTTATAATGATTTTTGCATTTTACATTTTACATTTTACATTTTAAAATTTGCATTTTTTAAAAAAGTGGAGCGTATGGGAGTCGAACCCATGACCTCGAGACTGCCAGCCTAGCGCTCTAGCCAACTGAGCTAACGCCCCAACAATTTTCGCAAAAGTATAAATAATTTTCATATTTTAATACAAAAGATTTTTTTTAAGTTGTTATTTATATAAGGAATGGCTAATTGTATTAATTTTGCAACAATTATTAATTATTTAGAATATACGTAATGACATGTTTTTTATTTGATAAAGTTATTTTTGGACCTGTGCAAAGCAGACGTCTTGGAGTTTCGTTAGGTATTAACCTGCTGCCAACAGGATTTAAACATTGTTCCTTTAACTGTATTTATTGCGAATGCGGCTGGACAAAAAATAATGAAATAAAAAATATTTCGTTTCCCCCTGCCACAATTGTAAAACAATATCTTGAAAAAAAGTTACAGGAATTAAAGGCAAGCGATAGCCTACCCGATTCAATATCTTTTGCAGGTAACGGAGAACCAACATTACATCCCGATTTCTCTGAAATAATTGATTTAACTATCGAACTACGAAATAAATACACGCCTCAAAGTAAAGTAGCAGTCCTGTCGAACGCCTCTATGATATATTTACCCGAAATTGTAAACGCTTTGAAAAAAGTGGATATGAATATTTTAAAATTAGATGCGGGTACAGAAGAAACTTTTCGCGATATAAACAAGGCGGCATCTGATATTTCGCTTAAAGATATAGTTAAAAATCTTAAACAATTTACTTCTAATCTTATTATTCAAACTTTATTTGTACGTGGAGAATTCAACGGAAAAATGATAGACAATACTTCTGAAAAAGAAGTTGCAACATGGTTAGAAATTCTTAAAGAAATAAAACCTGAAAGGCTTATGATTTATCCAATTGCTAGAGCCACACCGGTAAAGGGTTTAGAAAAAATTCCCTTGGAAGAACTTGAATTAATTGCTGAAAAGGTAAAAAAAACAGGAATTAAAGTGGAGGTTTATTATTAGTTGGGAGTTAGGAGTTGGGAGTTAGGAGTTGGGAGTTAAGAAAATGCTTGCAGCTTGTAGCTTGTAACTTGCAGCTTGTGCCTTATGCCTTATGCCTTGTGCCTTGTGCCTTGTGCCTTGTGCCTTGTAACTTGCAGCTTGTAACTTGCAGCTTGTAACTTGCAGCTTGTAACTTGTAGCATAGAATAGGGACTTATTTTTTTGTTATTAGTTTATAAAATTATGACTAAATATCCTGTAAAAGTTTTACTTGCATTTGCTGAAGCAATAGAGGGTACGGATAAGTTTTATAACTGGTTATTCAATAATGGCTATCCTGAATTGGCAGCTTTAACAAGCGCAATAAAAGGGAATGAAGAAGCTTTTGATTGGCTTATGAAACGTAAGTTTCCACATCTTGCAGCTTTCAGTAACGCTTTGGATAAAGATGAAAAAGCTTTTATAT
>JAAXXA010000643.1 GCA_013334735.1 Bacteroidota bacterium | reverse complement strand
GTTTCATGTAAAGTATATTAGGAGACAAAGTAGGATCTTCAATTTTTCTTCTTCTTCTGTGTTTTTTCAAATCGATAATAGCACCAGCGTGCGCAGTTATTTTCAATGGGAGCTTGCTTTCCGTAAAAAAACCTTCGTTTGGTTGTGTAAGGTGATGAACTGCAACTCCCCCGTAAATACTTTCACCATATCCTAGTATTCCTGCGCTAAAATCGCTTGTACCTTTTTTTAATTTCGGTTGAGTTTCCTGTGTAAAATGAATAAAACCATAACGCGGATCAATCTGATCGCCAAAAGTGAGCTTGCTCCAATCAATTTCTTTTTGAAAATAAGTTGCCTGAAGACCTGCTTTTATTGAGAAAAATCTGTTTACCTGCAATCGGTATGAATAAATACCTGAAATAACAGTAGTTTTAACAGTTCCTTCACCTGCCTGATCAGAACAAACTAATAAACCAAGACCTCCTGAAAGGTTATCGAAATGTTGGTCATAAGAAGCGCTGTATGTAACATAAGCTTTAGGAATAGAAGGCCATTGATTACGATAGTTCAAAGTAACACGCGGACAAACTGACGTGCCTGCAAAAGCGGGATTAAGATATAAAGGATTAGCATAATATTGAGAAAAATGCGGATCCTGCGAAAACACAGATATTACTGCAGTTACTAATATTATTACGCTTAAGAATAATCCTTTTAAAAATGTCATAAAAAAAATATCAGATAATTACTTTTTTAGATGTTACAATATTACAAAAAAAAATATTATAAAAACTAAAGTTTTTCTGTTTATTATTAAAAATATTTACAAAAAATTAAAAATTAACAACTTAGGGTATAATAGTTTTGTAATATTCTATTAAATAATCAATGAACAAAAATCCAAAATTTAGTTAAACTTTGCACGATGTAAATTATTACATTTGGGTTTCAGGTATAGGTTATAAGAGTATAAGGTATAATATGATATTACTTATACCTTTATACCAAATACCTCTATACCAAATACCTCTATACCTTTTTGTATTCATAAAATGCGACAATTTATCTCGTTTTTAGCTAAACTAAAAAACCAACAACAACATACCAACACTTGTGCAACAGAATTAAAATACGAAAATATTACCATTTATACATATTTTTTTCAAAAAAGTTTCACATATACCATATTTTCATTTGTATGAATTTTCAAAACAAGTATGTTGATTATTTTTATACTTCGACTGTTCGAGTTTGCAAAAAACACAAACTCTAACGCTCAGTATAACTAAAATGAAGGGCAGTTTATTGCTCTGTTGCGTTTCTTTTTTTGTGTACACTTGAATTGGGTGCCAAAAGAAATTTCATGAGAACCTCCTGAAGCATTGCTTAACTTAGAAACAGTTACATCATAGCTATATCCAACTTTAAAAATAGATTTTTGAATTCCAATTAAAATAACAAATGCATCGGGATTTTTAAAACATTGTCTGAACCAAATTCCCCCGACAAGAGGATATTTGTTTACATAAAGTCCGTAATTTAATTCTTTATAATCCTTTTGCGACATAAAGAGTATATTAGGAGAAAGTGTCGGATCCTCAATACGTCTGCGTTTTTTAGAAGCTTCAAGATTAATTATTCCACCTAAGTGAAAAGTAAGTTTCATTGGAAGAGGACTCACTATAGTAAAGCCTTCGTTTGGCTGTGTTAAATGATGAACGGCAGCTCCTCCATATATATTTTCGCCATAACCGAAAATACCTGCCGAAAAATCCAAAGCTCCTTTAGTTAAATTAGCGGGTTGCTTTTCTTTTGAATTGTAAACAAATCCATATTTAGGGCTAAGCATGTCATTAAAAGTTAATTTGCTCCAATCCAGCTTTTTTTGAAAATATGATGCTTCAAGCGCCATATTTAAAGAAAACAAACGGGTAACGGGCAATTTATACGAGTACATTGCGCCCACAATAGTTGTTTTAAGCGCTCCTTCTCCTGCATCATCCGAATTAAAAATAATACCTAATCCCCCTGACAATTTATCAAAAAATTTATCATAAGATGCGCTATAAGAAACATAAGTACCGGAAAATGAAGGCCATTGATTTCTGTAATTCATACTCACGCGGGGACATATTGCTGTGCCTGCAAAAGCAGGATTCAAATATAAAGGATTAGCGTAATATTGAGAAAAATGAATATCCTGAGAAAATACATTTCCTGTACAAAAAAGTAAAAAACTAATTTTGATGTATAAAAAAAGCTTGTTTTTCCGCATAAAAGCTAAAATTTTGCCCAGTATTTTCATAAGTTTGAACTGACAAATTTATAAAAATTTTTATAACTTGTTTTTTTTTTTTCATTTTTGCACATCATATTTTAAAATATACTGA
>JAAXXA010000642.1 GCA_013334735.1 Bacteroidota bacterium | reverse complement strand
CAATAGAACTTACTGATAATGCAAAAAGTGAAGTTATTGCTACTTTTGAATCTAATAGCGCTACCGGGAAATATTTGGTTTCGCTGCCTTCGGGAGTAAATTATGGCATTGCAGTTAAAGCCAATGAATATTTATTTCATTCCGAAAATTTCGATATACCTGAATCCACAGGATTTAACGAAATATTAAAAGAAATTAGAATGAAAAAAATTGAAGTAGGTAATAAAATTGTACTTAATAATATCTTTTTCGACTTTGATAAAGCTACTTTGCGGTCTGAATCAACAGCAGAACTCGACCTCCTCACTAAATTGCTCACAGAAATGCCAACTCTTAAAATTGAAATTTCCGGGCATACTGATAATATTGGCTCCGCGGCATATAATAAAACTTTGTCCGAAGACAGGGCTAAATCTGTTGTTGATTACCTCGTTAAAAAAGGAATCGCTGCAAGTCGCCTTTCATACAACGGTTATGGCTTCGGCCAGCCCATTGCGTCTAACGATACTGAAGAGGGACGACAGAAAAACAGGCGAACAGAATTTAAGGTTGTAAGCAAATAAAGGACAGACTTTAAAATTGTTTTTTCAGTCATTTTTTTTAATTACTCCCAGCCTTTTCAATGTAGGATAATTCCTACAAAAATTTAGTCTTTTTCTTACAATTCCCATATTTGTCGGTGTTATCAGCATTAAGCACTATAATTATTTTCCTCATCAAACGCATTCCCGATATATATTTGTATTCGCAATAAAATTTCATTATCTTAGCAAAGAACTGATATATACATATAAGCTTACTTTATTAACTAATTAAATGTCAAATAAAGCCTATGAAACATGTATACACCTTCATATATTTTCATATTCTGAGCTTATTAATTTGCGCCTGTCTGACGGTAGGCACGCCTTTTAGCTGCTCTGCGCAGCATGGTGGCATAGCCATAAATGGTACCGGATATAAAGCCGATACTTCAGCAATGCTTGATATCAGCAGTACTAATAAAGGAGTACTGATATCACGTATGTCCACATTACAACGTAATAACATCGTTTTACCTGCCAACGGTTTATTGATTTATAATACGGATTGCAACCAACTTAATTATAACGCAGGCACATCTCAAACTCCAAAATGGTTGATATTCTCAGGCTTCGATGCGCCATATGCGACTGCATCAGCAAATATTTTAACAAACTCGTTTACAGCCAACTGGAATGTTTCTGCGGGCGCAGTTAACTATCGTATTGATATTTCAACAAACATCAATTTTTCAAATTTTGTAGGAAGCTACGACAATTATAGTATTGGCGATGTAACCGCCTTTGAAGTTACTGGCTTGTCGTCAGGCACTACATATTATTACAGGCTAAGAGCTGAGAATTCATGTGGATTAAGCGGAAATTCTAATACAATTTCTTCTACCACCAATTAAATATTAGCAAATACAATCATTTCATAAAATTATTAATAAATACATTGTTAATATGAAAATAAAGATTCACGCTAAATTAATTACATTTTTAATAATTTTTAACGGTTTTATGCAATTGCCTTTGCTTACAAATGGACAAGGTGCAAGCATTAATTCAAACGGCAATCCTGCCGACACATCGGCAATGCTTGATGTCAGCAGTACGACACAAGGAGTATTATTGCCGCGTATGACAACTTCCCAGCGCAATGCGATAAATTTACCAGCTACCGGTTTAATTATTTACAATATAGATTGCAATAGTTTTAATTATAATGCAGGCACACCTTCTGCCCCCAATTGGCTACCCCTTAATGCTATTGATTTGCTTGCGACGCCGGAAACAATAAGTGGAAGTTCTGATGTTTGCAGTAATTTGTCAGGAGTTACTTATAGTATTATTCCAGTGAGCGGAGCAACGTTATATAATTGGTCATTACCTGTTGGTGCGACAATAACCGCAGGCATAGGAACTAGTAGTATTACCGTAAGCTTTGGAAGCAATGCAGGCAACGTGTGTGTAGTAGCTTCCAATGATTGTGGTACTAGTGACGCAAGTTGTAAAAGTATTTCCATTACTCCTCCTCCTGTAATAAACATAACAAATAACACTTCGGGTGGAGGTACTGAAGTTACATGCTCTATTACTCCTATAAGCGTAGAGTGTACAACAGGATATTCCGCTTATTTATGGTCGGGCGGTAATTCAACAAACACAGCAGCCAACACATGGACTTCAGCCGGTACTTATACTGTTACAGTAACATCAGTCAATGGATGTACGGCTACATCAAGCATTGTAACTACAGAGAACACAACTGCACCCACAGAATACTCTGTAACAGGCGGAGGTTCTTATTGTTCTGGTGGTACCGGAGTGGCAGTAGGTTTGAATAATTCACAAA